>NZ_CAMYKH010000053.1 GCF_947258935.1 uncultured Muriicola sp. | reverse complement strand
ACTATCCATAAGATTACTATTAGTGGATTCTTACTTCCATAAGGGCGAACGGTATTGCCCTTCTAAGGTCATTCCTTCAAGTTGAGCCATTGCCTTCTCCTTGTCATCGGCATAGGTAACCCCAAACCACATACTTTCAGAGGGAATGACTTCTACCTTGGTCTTCCCAGCCTGTAACATGGCCTGGATCACAAAAGGCAGATATACTTCCCCTTTTTCCATGTTCTCGCCTTTTTCAAGAAAGTTTCTAAAGTCTTGTTCTATCTGGTCAAAAATAACTGGTCTGCATACCCAAAAGTTCATACTTACCAATTCGTCACCAGTAAATTGAATCCCGGAGTCTGAGTCCACGATCCCATCTTGCTGTTTTTCAATTGCAATTCGCTCTTCCACGGAGAGAAGCGACTTCCCATTTTGTTTACATACACCTCTGGATACTGAGCCATATTCAGACAAGGTATCTTTTAGGGTGTAAGCTACAAGACCAAAAGAAGTATCCTTGGGATCCTTGAAAATAAAATTGGCAGCATTCTTATACGCCTGTTTCCCATAATAATCATCTGCATTGATTACGGCAAAAGGCCCGGATATAACTTTTCTTGCAGACCATACGGCATGGGCTGTGCCCCATGGTTTGGCTCTTTCTCCCTCAAAACTGATCCCTTCCGGAAGATCGCTCAATTCCTGAGAGACCACATCTAGTGCCACAGTTTCAGGAATTTTTGAAGATAAATGTTCCTTCAGGAAAGCTACGTTATCCTTCTGAGTGACCACAACAATATGATCAAAGCCGTTTTCCAGAGCGTCATAGATACTGAACTCCATCAGGAATTCTTCCTTTGGACCTAATCCATCGAACTGTTTTAGTTTACCGTACCTACTGCCTCTGCCGGCAGCCATTAATAATAGGGTCATATTAATTGCTTTTGGGCGCAAAAATAAGTTTTTAAGATACAATTCCCGTGCTGTCCGCAAGAAATTCATAAATTGAGTTTCCATATTAGTAACGAACGAATTATGACCAGCAGAAGAAGTTTTATACGAAATACAGCCATTGTGGGTGCAGGAATGGGTGTTCTCCCTAATTTGGCTTCGGCCATGTACATTACCAATGCAAAAGAAGAACTAAACGTAGGATTGATAGGCGTTGGACTCCGGGGCACCAATCATCTCAGAAATCTTATTCTGCGCACAGACGTCCGTATCACAGCTCTTTGTGATGTTGATCCTGAACGTATCACACTTGGCAAAAAACTACTGGCGGAGGCAGGGAAAAAGGCGCCGGCCATCTTTGGGAAGAACTCTTTGGACTATCTTAATTTATTGGCTCTAAAGGAGGTTGATGCCGTGATCATTGCAACCCCTTGGTTATGGCATACACGGATGACGGTAGATGCGATGAAGGCCGGAAAATATGCCGGAGTGGAAGTTTCTGCGGCGAATACCCTGGAAGAATGCTGGGATCTGGTGAACACCCATGAAGCAACCGGGACGCATATGATGATACTGGAGAATGTAAACTACAGACGCGATGTGTTGGCTGTTTTGAACATGGTGAAGCAGGGAATATTTGGTGAAATGGTCCATTTTAGATGCGGGTATCAGCACGATCTTCGGGAAGTGAAATTCAACAACGGGAAACAACCATATGGAGGAGGAGTAGAGTTTGGAGAAAAAGCGATTTCTGAAGCGCGTTGGCGCACCGAACATTCGGTAAAACGAAACGCAGATGTATACCCTACCCATGGGTTGGGTCCGGTGGCTGTTATGGCAGATATTAATAGAGGTAACAGGTTTTTATCCCTTACCTCTCATGCCACCAAGGGCATAGGGTTGCATAATCATATTGTGAAAAATGGAGGAGAAGACCATCCCAATGCAAAAGTAAAGTTTAAACAAGGAGATGTAATTACCACTACCGTAGATACCGCTAATGGAGAAACCATCATCATTACTCATGATTGTAACCTTCCTCGGCCTTATTCATTGGGCTTCCGGGTGCAAGGGGCCAACGGATTGTGGGAAGTAGATGGCAACCGCATATACATTGAAGGAAAATCTGAGTCCCATAGATGGGATGCAGCCGATTCCTGGTTATCAGAATACGATCATCCCTTATGGAAGAAATATGGGGAATATGCGGCCGGTGCAGGGCATGGGGGGATGGACTTTTTTGTTCTAAATTCCTTTGTAGAATCGGCTAAAGCAAATATTGCTCCGCCTATGGATGCCTATGATGCCGCTGCCTGGAGTGCAGTAACACCCTTGTCTGAGGTCTCCATTCTCCACAAAGGCGAACCTCAGGATTTTCCTGATTTTACACGTGGACTTTGGATGAAAAGGGCTCCTTACAACTGGATGAAGGATACATACTAAAGGCTTATTTGTTAAATAAACACTTGCCTGGCACAACCTTATTAGATGATTAATATCATATTTTAAGAACCGCGGTCTGTTTACTTTTGATGAAACAGTTTTTATATGCCTAGCCTAATTCAAAAGTACAATGTTCAGGGTCCCCGTTATACGAGTTATCCTACGGTCCCATATTGGGATATGAACTCTTTTTCAGGAAAAGCCTGGAAACAAACCCTGCAAAAAAGTTTTGAAGAAAGTAATGATACAGAAGGCATTAGCCTGTATATTCATTTGCCTTATTGTGAGAGTATGTGCACCTTTTGCGGATGTCATAAGCGTATCTCCAAAAAGCATGAGGTAGAAATGCCGTATATCAAATCGGTCTTAAAGGAATGGCATTTATACTGCGATCTTTTTGATTCGAAACCTATTATTAAGGAATTACATTTGGGCGGAGGCACCCCTACCTTCTTTGCACCAGAACATTTGAAAATGCTGATCGATGGGATATTTAGGCGTGCGGAAAAATCTGATCATCACGTGTTTAGTTTTGAAGGACATCCCAACAATACTAGCAGGGAACACCTACAAACATTGTTCGATCTGGGATTCAGACGAGTGAGTTTTGGGGTTCAGGATTATAGCGAAAAGGTTCAGAAAGCTATCCATAGGGTGCAACCATTTGAAAATGTAAAAAGGGTAACGGAATGGTCTAGAGAAATAGGGTATACCTCTGTGGGGCATGATATTATATTTGGCCTTCCTCACCAAAAAATTGAAGATATTAGAGAAACCATTGACAAGACCAACAAATTAAGACCAGACAGGCTGGCATTTTACAGTTATGCTCATGTGCCCTGGTTAAAAGGGAATGGTCAACGAGGATTTAAGGATGAAGATCTGCCCGGGGCTGAAGAAAAACGCCAACAATACGAACTTGGCAAGAAATTATTGACTGATGTAGGATATTTTGAAATAGGGATGGATCATTTTGCACTCAAAAGCGACTCCCTTTACAAGGCATTTGAAGCAGGTACCATGCACCGAAATTTTATGGGCTATACCGATTCTAAGACACAGTTGATGATTGGGTTGGGAGCTTCGAGCATCAGCGATAGCTGGTATAGTTTTGCGCAAAATGTAAAAAGTATTGAAGAATATCAGCATTTGGTAGACCATAACATTATACCCATCTACCGTGGGCATCTTCTATCTGAAGAGGATTTGGTTATTCGACGTCATATTCTTAACTTAATGTGCACAATGGGAACCTCTTGGGAGGATGAAAGACTGCAATTTAAGGAGGTAGAACTAGTCCTGGAACATTTACGTGAAATGGAATTAGACGGCTTGGTTAATACTAATACTAACAAACTTAGCGTTACAGAAACAGGTAGGCCATTTGTGCGAAATGTATGTATGGCCTTTGATCTATTAATGCATAGAAAAGCTCCTGAAAAAAGAGTATTTTCAATGACCATTTAACCCTTTAAAAATAACCCATGAAAACAATTATAGTCCCAGTAGATTTCTCAGAACAATCCGAATACGCACTGAACGTAGCCGCTTCTCTGGCCAATAAGCAGAATTTGGAGATCCTCGTGTTACACATGCTCGAGTTAAATGAGGCGATGCTTACCTCAACGGAGGGCTTTCATCCGGAACAAACTGTTTTCTTGCTGAAACACGCGGAAAAAAGATTGAACGATTTTTTAAATAAGGACTATCTTAAAGGAGTAAAGATCACCCCTGTTATCAAGCATTTTAAAGTGTTTGGAGAGGTGAATGAAATTGCTGAAAAACACAATGCAGATCTTATCGTTATGGGGTCGCATGGTAGTGATGGGTTAAGGGAAATCTTTGTAGGATCTAATGCTGAGAAAGTTGTAAGACATTCGAATGTGCCTGTACTTGTGGTAAAGGATGATATGAAGGATTTTAAAATAAACAATTTTGTTTTTGCCTGTAATTTCAAAGGTGAAAGCTTAGCCGCTTTCCAAAAAGCACGCAAATTTGCAAGCTCTTTGGGAGCAAAGCTACATATGGTGTATATCAACACCCCAGGAGACGATTTCCTTAGTCATAATGATTCCCATGAAAAGATCAATAAGTATCTGGAAAAAGCAGGTATCGGTATAGAGGTTAAAATCTATAATGATTACAGTGTAGAAAAAGGAGTGCTAAATTACAGCGAAAGCGTTAATGCCGATCTTATTGGTATCCCTACTCATGGCAGGAAAGGACTATCTCATTTCTTTATGGGTAGTATAGGAGAAGATATTACCAACCATTCCAAGATTCCTGTAATGACCTTTAAGATTTAATAAGGTTGTTATTAATAAAACAAAAAGGGTGCTGATGCGCCCTTTTTTCATTTGATAAATTAGAATTTGCCAATAATGCGGCTCCTCCCGCCCGAAGGCCAAAACTAGGATCTTGTACAATGGTTCCCTGTCCACGAATGGCGTTAAAAAAGGTCAGGAAATGATCATAATGCCCCCCTTTGTAATCATAGGGGGCTTTCCAGACGGTTTCACCGGTTGCCAGGACATCCGAACGCATTTCCAGATCCATCGCGGCGTAAGCCTTTGCCAATTCTTACTGCTCCGCCTCCGTATAGGCGATCATAGAATAATTGGAGGGTATCTTGCCAAGCTTACTTCTGATAAGGGTAACCGAATTTTGGCCTACTTCCATAGCCCCTTCCGTACCAATGAGTCTAAAACCACCTCCATCTCCGGAACCTGCAATAAAATTCACTCGAAAAGAGGCATTAAAAGCAGCATGTGTATCTGTTTTGGAATAGTCATAAAAAGTGAGGGTTACATCTGGTACATCACGGCCATCGTTCCAATAACGGAGACCGCCTGTAGACAATGCCCTATTTGGTCCTTTGGAATCCAGGATATAGTGGAGTGTAGAAAAAGCATGTACAAAAAGATCGCCTGCAACCCCCGTCCCATAATCCTTGTAATTTCGCCACCTAAAGAATCGGGTAGTATCAAAAGCGTGCTTTGGTGCATTCCCCAGGAAGGTATCGAAGTCTACCGTTTGTGGATTGGCATCTGCCGGTATTGGATATTGCCAGGCCCCTTCTGAGGAATACCTGTCGTTATACATGTCTAGCAGTACCATGTCTCCAATAGCCCCATCCTCGTATAATTGCTTTGCTTTTTCATTTCCCAGGGAGGACATACCCTGACTTCCAATCTGACAAATAGCCTTGGATCTTTTTTGTGCTTCAATGATCTGTGCCCCTTCTTCAAATTTTTGAATCATGGGTTTTTCGCAATAGACCGCTTTGCCGGCATTCAATGCATCAATAGTGATTTTTTTATGCCAGTGATCTGGAGTTGCTACGATCACAGCATCTACATCTTTACGAGAAAGAATCTCACGGTAATCTCTTGTAGTAAACAGGTCATTTCCCCATAGCTCTTTGGCTCTGGCCAGTCTGCCTGAATACAGATCACATACAGCCACTAATTTTACTCCTGCTACCTTTAATGCAGTAGAAGTATCATAGATGCCCTGTATCCCGGATCCAATTAGGGCAAGGTTAATGTTGTCATTGGCGGTATGCTCTTGAAGTAAATATTCTCTTTTGAGGAGTATTTCCTTGTTCCCTTTGGAAGCAATTATATATGGGGCGCCACCGAATGCGGCAGTACCGAGGGCTGCCTTCTTTATAAAGGACCTGCGCGACTTATTTTTTTTCATAAAAAGGTAGTTATATCAGTACAACAATAAAGGAAGATACGGCTTTTTTACTTTTTTAAGAAGGGCACTACCGCGATAAAAAGGAAGCGCCATTACTAAGGTCGAGTGAGAGCTCGGCAATTGTCATTTTTTTTAAAGTACTTAAAAGTGCCGTTCTTGTAGGGTTCACGTATTCGTGAAGGGGACAGGGATGTTGTGCATTGCATTCGTCTATCCCAAGGACGCAAGCTTCAAGTCTTTGATTCCCGTCTATCACTTCAATGACACTATAAACAGGGTTTTCTTTATTCTCTTTGGTAAGGTAATATCCCCCTTTGGGTCCTTTTGTAGCAGAAATGATATTTTGCTTGGAGAGAGCTTGTAGTAATTTTGCCAGATAGGCCTTAGGTACCTGCGTGGGTTCACTAAGGTCTTTTACCATCAGCTTATGCGATTCATCTGTCTTATTGGCCAGATACAAAACCGCTTTTAGGGCGTATTTAGATGAGTTACTGAGCATTTAAACTTATTTGTCAAATATAAAAGGACATTTATATCCGAAATATGATTTTTATCATGTTATTTCCTTCTCACTCCTTATAAATTTGTCAATAATTTTAACTCTGAACAAAATGAAATCAATTTTTAAAAGTATGGTCCTGTTGTTTTCTTTACTTCTCATAAGTTGTGGGGGGAAGGAAGAGAAAAAGGAAGGCTTTAGCGTGGATAGGAGCAAAGCTCCCGAACCAACATCTGAAGCAGCTGCAGAGTCCAATGAAGTACCAGCATCTCAGCGTATCACTCTCGATGAGAAAGGGGTAGGGCAGATCAAAGAGATCACACTCGATCCACAAATCGACACTGAAATGGCCGCTGCGGGCGAAGCTATCTTTAAATCCAATTGTATGGCATGTCATAAACTAGACAAGCGATTTATTGGCCCCTCACCAAAAGGTATTTTGGAAAGAAGGAGTCCGGAATGGATCATGAACATGATCCTGGACCCTAAATTGATGACCGAACAGGATCGTTGCGCCAAAGACCTTCTTATTGAATTCAACGGTGCCGCCATGGCAAATCAAAATTTAACCGTAGAAGAGACCCGATCCATCTTAGAATATTTCAGAACCTTATAATATCCAAACCAATGAAAAGAATAAAAAAATTATTATTACTAGGAACCTCCCTTCTTTTAATAGGTCTTGTATCTAATTGTAAGAATGAGGCCAAAACAGGAACAACCACTGCTTCTCCTACTGCAACAACAGATGAGGCTAAAGAAAAAGGCCAGGCCTTTATTGAAGATGATGGATCTACTCCCAATGTTCTGAATATTGCCATTGGGTCTCCAGACCATACAACACTAGTGGCCGCAGTACAGGCTGCCGATCTTGAGAATGTTCTTGTAAACGCTGGTCCTTTGATGGTATTTGCACCTACCAATGAGGCATTTGCGGCCCTTCCTGAGGGAACGGTTGAAGATCTTCTTAAGCCTGAAAATAAAGATGCATTGGCTAATATTTTAAAATTTCATGTAACACCGGGTAATTATAGCAAGGAGTTTATAATGAAATTCAAAAAATTAGGCCAGGCTAACGATCAGAGTGTTCCCGTTGAGGTAAAAGACGGTGAGGTGTATGTAGGCGGAGCTAAGATCATTGCCAGTGTACCAGCTGGTAACGGAATTGTCCATGTTGTGGATAAGGTAATGCTACCTCCGGCAAAAGAATAATAGATATCAATTAAACAATAAAAACAGATACAATGAAAAAAATGAAATATTCCGCGCTTGCTTTACTAGGACTGGCGATGGTTTTTACCGGTTGTAATGATGCAGGCAAGTCCTCTAATGGGGCCTTGTCATCAAGCGCCGCTGAGAAGGTGTATGTGGCCCCTGGGGAACAAGATGAATTCTACGCTTTCCTTTCAGGTGGGTATAGCGGTAACCTAACAGTTTACGGTCTTCCGTCTGGACGAATGTTTAAAGAAATTCCCGTTTTCTCGCAATTTCCAACCTCCGGGTATGGGTATTCTGAAGAAACCAAACCCATGTTGAATACTTCCTTTGGATTTGTTCCATGGGATGATCTTCACCATCCCGACATTTCTCAAACAAACGGAGAACTCGATGGACGGTGGATCTTTGTGAACGGGAACAATACCCCTCGTATTGCCCGGGTAAGCCTTAGCACTTTTGAGACTGAAGAAATTATGGAGATTCCTAACAGTGCAGGTAATCACAGTTCTTCTTTTATCACCGAAAATACAGAGTACGTAGTTGCAGGGACAAGATTTTCAGTACCTGTACCTCAGCGCGATATGCCCATTAATGAATACAAAGGGAATTTCAAAGGTGCTTTATCATTTATCAGTGTAGAGCAAGAGCATGGACATATGAATCTTGAGTTCCAGATCCTTATGCCTGGATTCAATTATGACCTTTCACATCCAGGTCGTGGAAAATCGCACGGATGGTTCTTCTTTTCAACATATAACACGGAAGAGGCCAATTCTTTAATGGAAGTTATGTCTTCACAAAATGATAAGGACTTTATTGCCGCAATAAACTGGAAGAAAATAGAGGAGTATGTCAAAAATGGAGGAGGAACCAAGATGCCAGCTAATTATGCGCACAACGTGTATAATGAGGAAACTCATACCGGAACTTCTACCATGAAAAAAGAGGTAGTTACGGTAGACCCCTTAAAAGTGCCTGGATCAGTGTACTTCTTACCTACTCCTAAATCACCACACGGTTGTGATGTAGATCCAACTGGGCAATATATTATTGGTGCCGGAAAATTGTCTGCTGACATTACAATACACTCATTTGATAAAATGTTGGCAGCCATAGAAGGCGAAAAATTCGATGGAGAAGCCTATGGTATTCCCATTCTGAAATTTGAGGAAGTACTGGCCGGTACTGTGAAAAGTGGAGGATTAGGGCCACTGCACACTGAGTTTGATGGCCAAGGAAATGCCTATACCACCTTCTTTATTTCTTCAGAAGTGGTTAAATGGAAAGTGGGGACCTGGGAGGTCATTGATAGAAAACCCACATACTATTCCGTAGGTCACCTTATGATCCCCGGAGGAAATTCAAGAAAGCCATTTGGTAAGTACGTAGTTGCGATGAATAAGATCACAAAGGATAGATATCTGCCAACAGGTCCGGAAATGGAACATTCCGCACAGATCTATGATATATCTGGCGAGAAAATGGAGCTTATCTATGATTTCCCAACACACGGGGAACCCCATTATGCTGCCGGTTGTCCTGCGGAGTTGTTGGCGCCTAAATCAAAAAAGATCTACAGGCTCGATGAAAACAAACATCCATTTGCAACCCTAACTCCAGACAAGGCAAGGGTAGAGCGTAACGGTAATGAGGTACATATCTATATGTCAACCATACGTAGTCATTTTACCCCAGATAATATAGAGGGTGTAAAAGTTGGGGATAAGGTATATTTCCATATTACCAATCATGAACAAGATTTTGATGTACCACATGGTTTTTCCATTATAGGTCAGAATACTTCCGAGTTATTGGTAATGCCAGGGCAAACCAAAACCTCTATTTGGGAACCTAAACGGGTTGGGGTATGGCCATTTTACTGTACCGACTTCTGTTCTGCACTGCACCAGGAAATGCAAGGTTATGTAAGAGTGTCTCCTGCAAATTCGAACATTGAACTATCCTGGTCATTGGGCGAGTAAGCAGTCTATAGTTAAATTAAATTTAGTTGGATTAGAAAGCGGGTAGTTACTATAAACCTACCCGCTTTTAAATCAAAAGATAGATTTAAACAGTCATTCCTATTCCTATTTTCAAATTATTTAATAAAGAAGAACGATGAAAAAAGCGAGCATAATCATGATGGTTGGTCCCTTGCTCTTATTGGGATTATATGTCTTTCCATTGTGGAACATCATGTTGGGAGCACCCCAATACCCTGATCCTTTGGGGATCAATATTCATATTGATGGTATTAGGGATGTAAACGAGTTCGACATACAGAATATAGATGGTCTCAATCACTATATTGGGATGAAGACCTTACCCAAGCCGGAAGAAATGTGGGAATTTAGTACGTTTCCCCTAGTTATTGGAATAATGATTTTTCTGGGATCGCTAATCGGATTGTTGGGCTTTTTTGGAAAGCTAAGTTATAAATGGTTTTTAGGGTGGTTTATTATTATGTCAGTATTAGGAGTTATGGGAATGTATGATTTCAATGAATGGATGATCGATTACGGGACTAATCTGGATCCTCATGCCATCATGAAACTTGCCAATCCGGATGGAACTCCCATGACCTACAAACCACCTCTTTTTGGGCATACAAAAATGCTGAATTTTGACGTTACTTCCTTACCTTCAACCGGGGCATGGTTCATGTTCACTGGGATGATGTTAACAGTAGTAGCCTTTTTTATAGGCAGAAAGCAACGGAAGTCCTTGGTAGAAAGTAGTGTTAAATAAGGCAAAAGGAAAACTGCAGAGAGATGAAAGCAAGGTATTGCATTGTTGGCTTATTATTAATAGGACTTACCTCCTGTAATATTGGCCCGGCACCTATCAATTATGGCAGTGATGGTTGCCATTATTGTAGTATGACCATCGTGGACAAACAACATGCTGCACAATTCGTCACCCAAAAAGGCAAAGCGTTTAAGTTTGATGCCACCGAATGTATGATGAATTACCTTAGGGAGATAGATAAAACTACCGTATCCCTGTTCCTTGTCAATGATTATGACGCTCCCGGGGAATTGATCAATGCCACGGAGGCTACATATCTTATTAGTAAAAATATTCCTAGCCCTATGGGCGAATTTCTGACAGCTTTTAAAAGCAGGGAAGTTGCTGAAAGGGTTCATGCTGCCAATCAGGGAGTACTTTTGTCCTGGGCAGAATTGCAGGATCGATTTAAGGAATAACCATTTTAATCAGCCAAGTATGTACAACATAAGTGATGAAATAAAAATCCAGGAATACAATAAACTTCAAGTAAAAAAATTGGTCAATAAAGATTCTCTGGAAATCCTATGCATAACGCTGGAAAAAGATACGCTCTTCCCGGAACATACTTCTCCCAGAGATGCAGAACTGTTTGTGTTGGAAGGAGCCATTGAATTTCACATTAACGGAACAACCTACAACCTAAAGACCCAGCAGCATTTTAATTTTCCTGGAGAAACTGTACATTGGGTCCTGGCCACGGAAAATTCTAAGTTTTTGATCATCAGATAGCATCTCTATGAAAATCGTCTTTTGTTTTTTATTGGGCTTACTATGTTATGCCGGACAGGCGCAGCATACAAAGGTTATTGAAGTTTGCCCAACTTGTCCTGTAAGTACCATCAAAGAGGGTATTGCCATGGCAGCAACGAATGACACCCTGCGGATAAAAAAAGGCACTTATCTGGAGTATAATATTGTAATTGATAAACCTCTTACCCTGCTGGGAGAAGACTATCCGATCATCGATGGGGAAGATAAAGGAGAGATCATTCGGATAGTAAGTGATAGTGTTACGATAGACGGACTTTTCATTAAGAATGTAGGCACAAGTTATACTACAGATTGGGCGGCTATTCGCGTAGTGAAAAGTGAAAACTATCTTATACAAAATGTAGTGCTCGAGAAGTTGTTTTTTGGGATTTATCTGGAAAGATCTAATAATGGAAGAGTCTACAACAACAAGATCAAAGGTGATGCAGTAGATGAGTACAATTCGGGTAATGGAATTCAATTATGGTACTCAAAAAATGTAGTAGTAGACCGGAATAGTGTTCAGGGAGTACGCGATGGAATTTATCTGGAATTTTCAGATTACATTACTATCAAAAATAATGTTAGCACTAAAAATTTGAGGTATGGCTTGCATTTTATGTTCTCAAACGATGACATTTACACAAATAATACCTTCGATAATAATGGTGCCGGTGTGGCTGTAATGTTTTCCAAGAGGATAAAAATGCTCAATAACACCTTTCGAAAAAACTGGGGAACTGCAGCTTTCGGGATGTTGCTTAAGGAAATCAATGATGCTGAAATATCGGGGAATACCTTCGAAGAGAATACCATAGGGATAAATATTGAAGGCTCGAACCGAATTGAGTACCACAACAACAATTTTATCAGGAATGGATGGGCCGTTAAGGTTATGGGGGCTTGTTATGCCAATACTTTCAAAAACAATAATTTTTTGTATAACTCATTCGACATCTCTTATAACAGTAAGATGAACGACAATGTTTTTGATCAAAATTACTGGAGTGAGTATACCGGCTATGATCTGGATAAAGATGGGGTAGGTGATATACCGTACAGACCTGTGAAACTGTTTTCCTATATTGTAAACAGAACGCCGGAAACTATTATTCTGTTGCGCAGTTTATTTATGGACATCATTGATTTTTCTGAAAAGGTATCGCCGGTATTTACCCCGGATAATCTCCTGGATGCGAATCCATTGATGAAACGACAAAAATGATAGAGGTAGACTCATTACATAAAAAATTTGGCAAGAATCAGGTGCTCACCGGCCTGGACCTTCAAATTGAAGAAGGTGGAATTTTTGCGGTCCTGGGCCCCAACGGATCGGGGAAGACCACTCTCATAAAATGCATTTTGGGGATGGTACTTCCTAATAAGGGAGCTATCAAAGTAATGGGCGCTCCCATTAAAAATACGTGGCGTTACCGCAAGCAGATCAATTATCTTCCCCAGATCGCCAATTTCCCGGGGAACATTAAAGTAAACGAGTTGTTTAAGATGATCAAAGATCTGAGACAGCAACCAGACAGGCAGGAAGAATTGATATCACTTTTTGGATTGGAACCCTCTATGAACAAAAGGTTAGCAACCCTCTCCGGTGGCACTAAACAAAAAGTAAACATTGTACTCACATTTATGTTCAACAGCCCACTAATCATCCTGGACGAGCCCACAACCGGATTAGATCCAGCATCGCTGATACAACTCAAAAATCTGATCAGAGAAGAGAAATCTAAAGGAAAAACAATTTTAATAAGCTCACACATCATGCAATTCGTAGCCGAAGTTGCGGATGAGATCATTTATCTGCTAGAAGGGACTATTTATTATAAAGGAGGAATTTCTGAGTTGCAGAAAAAGACGGGCCAAAAAGATCTTGAACATGCCATTGCGGCTATTACATCCACACCTGTACATGCTTAAGATTTTAAAATACAGTTTTTACGATCTCATCAGAAGTAGATGGAGCTATGTGTATTTCATGTTCTATTTATTGCTTGGATTTGTATTGCTATTCTTGAATAATGACGTATCCAAGGCAGTTATTACATTGATGAATGTCATCATTGTGCTGGTGCCTCTTATTGGGACCATTTTTGGGATCATGTATTATTATAATTCAAAGGAATTCACAGAACTATTGCTGGCACAACCTATTCCCCGCTCTTCTATTTTTCTGGGGCAATATTTAGGGGTGGCAGGTTCACTTACCTTAAGTCTGGTGCTTGGCCTGGGCATTCCTTTTATGCTGTACGGGCTCTTTAAAAGTGATGCCATCTTTGATTTTTCTCTGCTGCTTGTAACCGGGGCTTTTTTAACAGCTATATTCACCGCCCTTGCTTTTAACATTGCTATTTCGAATGAGAACAAGATCAAAGGATTTGGGTATGCCGTACTGCTATGGCTCTTTTTGGCTGTTATTTATGACGGCTTGTTTCTAATGTCCCTTATCATATTTGAAGAGTATCCACTAGATAAATTTTCACTGGCAGCCACCATGCTCAATCCAATAGATCTATCAAGAACACTGATTCTACTCAAATTGGATATTTCGGCGCTTTTAGGGTATACAGGAGCTGTCTTTAAGCAGTTCTTTGGGACAGATACCGGTTTGCTGGTTTCCATGTTAATGCTGCTAACTTGGACCGTCTTGCCCATCTGGCGTATAGTTTACAAGGCGAAAAGAAAGGATTTCTAGCTAGAGTATGTTGTAATAAATTCCTGATAGCTACCCCTGGAGGGATGTTTTTTGGTCATCAACACCATTTTATTTTTATGAGCCTGTATCATATCCTGAATAGCTTGCTGCCTCTCAGTATATGGATTGATCTTTCCCCAGGCGATCAGGATAATATCTGATTGACAAATAGCTTTTTGGATGTGACCATTGTTTTCAGGGCCAACATCCGAGGGTCTTGCTTTGAAGTTTTTTGTTTGAATACGGGCAAATTGATTTACAATAAGAATCGTAGATACATTATCAAATTCCGGGTATTCCTTTTGAAAAATGAGCGTTTCTAAAAACTGAACGGATTTATCCGCAAATTCACTTCCGGCAATACTGGGGTTTTGCATGATAACACAAACAGTTTGTCCATATTCCCTGTCTGAGTGTTGTAAAGTGAGTAGGTATCGATATGCGCCACATGTTGAATAAATGGCTTTTGCATCAATTTGATTTAAGTGTCTATAAACCATAGAAAAGAGAGATCTTACTTTTTTGTACGATGTTCATAGATCTTCATAAATAGCATGGTTGACATTTTTTGAGCGCGATTTTTCGCAATCCATACCAGTTCACCTGTAAATAATTCATCAAGAGTCTCGAACCATAAGTTGAGCCAAAGTCCAAAATGCTCTGATGTAATGGTATGATTCATTTTGGAATCGACCTGTTGATGCACTTCTATAGGATTGCCAAGATACGTTCTCCTGACTAAAAGTTGACTTTCCCAAAAATCGGTTAAAACTTCAAAATGAGACTCCCAATCTACTATGATCACATTAAAAATGGGACCCAGAGCAGGATCTTTCCTGATCTTTCTATAGAAAGAAGTTACGAGTAGGTAAATGTCTTCCCGATTCGTAAGTGGAGTTTTTTCATTTATCATGACACTATCGGTTCAATTCACTCTAGGTGATATTCAATGCAATGTCTACCATTTGTTTAAAGCTGGTTTCTCGTTCTTCGGAGGAAGTAAATTCACTTGTTACCAATGAATCGGAAATGGTTAAAATAGATAAGGCTTTCACTTTATGCTTTGCAGCGATAGTATAGAGAGCTGCGGTTTCCATCTCAACGCATAAGACCCCGTGATCTGCCCATTTCTTAAAACCATTTGGGTCGTCCTCATAAAAAATATCATTTGTCAGGATATTCCCGGCTTTTATAGGGATCTTTTGTTGATCGGCATAGGTTATGGCCTTTTTAAAAAGATCAAAATTGGCAGTTGGGGCAAAATGACTTCCAAAGAACTTTCGATCATTTATGGCAGAGTTTGTGGACGCAGCCATGGCCAAAACCACATCTCTAAGGCCAACATCCTTTTGGAAACTTCCTGCAGTCCCAACTCGTATAAGGTTCTTCACCCCATAATCTACAATGAGTTCGTGATAGTATATTAAAGCCGAGGGAATTCCCATCCCACTTCCCTGTACGGAGATACGTTGCCCTTTGTAAGTGCCGGTAAATCCCAACATTCCCCGTACCTTATTATAACATATGGCATCCTCCAAAAAATTTTCTGCGATCCATTTGGCTCGCAAGGGATCACCCGGTAATAGAACCGTTTCGGCAATAGCTCCTTTTTGAGCATTGATATGTGTACTCATAATTCTGCTTTTATGACTCCATCATTTGTACCCCAGAGGAGGTGCCAATACGAGAAGCGCCTGCTTTAATATAAGCCAAAGCAGTGGCTTTGTCTCTTATGCCTCCAGAGGCTTTGATCCTTGCCTTTTCACCCACACTCTCCTTCATGAGTTGAACTGCTTTTAGAGTGGCTCCTTCAGGTCCAAATCCTGTGGACGTTTTTACGAAATCTGCCCCCCCTTTTAAGGAAAGTTTACAGGCCTCAACTATTTCATCTTCAGATAAAAAGCAAGTCTCCAGAATCACTTTTAATACGGCATTTCCAATAGTGCTTTTGATGTTCTTTATCTCTTCTGAGATCTTTGTATGCAAACCCGACTTAAACCAACCTAAGTTCATAACCATATCTATCTCATCGGCTCCTTGTTCTGCGCAAAATTCAGCTTCAGCCTCTTTAATTTTAGAGGCCATGGCACCTAAGGGAAACCCAATCACAGCAGCTACTTTCACCTGTGTATTTTGCAACTCTTCTTTTGCTAAAGCTACATAACTACTATTTACACAAACCGCATAGAAATTATATTTTTTTGCTTCAGTACAAAGGGTTCGGATATCCGCTTCCGTGGCAGTTGATTTTAATAAGGTATGATCTATATATTGATTTAGTTGCATTCTTCAGGATTCATTAATCTCGTTCAAATCGCTCATAGGCTGCTTTATATAGCTCTTCCCTGTGATTCGGATGAGCTATTGATATAAGTGCCTTTGCCCTTTGATGCAGGTTCATTCCAAAGAGGTTCACCACACCATACTCGGTAGCTACATAATGTACATGGGCCCGGGTAGTGGTAACCCCCGCACCGCTCTTTAAAAGAGGGGTAATCTTAGAGATCCCTTTTTTGGTCTGTGATGTAAAAGCGAATATTGGTTTTCCTCCTTTAGAGAGTGACGCAGCACGAATAAAATCCATTTGTCCACCAACACCGGAAAATTGTTTTGTCCCTACACTATCTGCACAGATCTGACCTGTAAGATCTATCTCTATAGCACTGTTAATGGCCGTTACTTTTGGATTTTGTAGGATCACATTAGTATCATTGGTATAGGCAGCCTCTTTGAAATTAACGATGGGATTATCATCAACAAAGTCGTATAAGCCCTGAGTGCCAGATGCAAAACAAGTTACGATTCTTCCTGATTTTAACGTCTTTTCTTCCCCGGTAATTACACCATTTTCAACAAGAGGGAGAAGTCCGTCCGAAAACATTTCGGTATGTATGCCCAAACGTTTATGGCCATACAGATTGGTCAATACAGCATTTGGGATATTGCCTATTCCAAGTTGAAGGGTAGCGCCATCTTCTATTAGTTCGGCCACATTTTTTCCGATCTGATGTTCAATCTCTGATATTTTAGACATCTCATGGGTATGAATCGGTTCGTCTATCTCAAAGGCGGCATTGATCTCCGAGCTGTGAATTATGCCATCCCCATGTGTTCTGGGTACTTGAGGATTGATCTGTGCAATAACCAATTTCGCAGTTTTTATCGCAGGCAAGGTTACATCTACAGATACCCCTAGAGAACAGTATCCATGTTTATCTGGAGGAGACACCTGTATCAGTGCTACATCGAGAGGTAAAATATTCCTCCTGAAAAGCAAGTGAATTTCGCTTAGAAAAATAGGTATATAGTCGCCTTTATTTGTGTTGACGGCATTACGCACATTTCCCCCAACAAAACAACTATTTATGGTGAAGGCACTGTTATAAGGCGCACTGGCATAATTTACGTTTCCTTCCGTATGGATCGAAATAATTTCCACATTTTCCAACTCCTTATATCGCTCGGAAACAGCATTGATAAGTGTATTTGGGGTCATAGCGGCCCCTTGTAAAAAGATACGGTCGCCAGTTTTAACCAGGGCAGCCGCTTCCGTCAATGAGACTATCTTCATGTTACTATTTTTAGGTATTTGTTATTATGATATACGATAAGAGCCATTAAGGTTGATGACATTCAATTTGGGTGTTGACTGCTTCAGTCATAGGTTTAGGGGATACATATGGAATGCCTAGCCCCAAACCTCTTAAAATAAATAGGACGCCAACAAGAACCACAAAGATGGGAATAAGTTGGCGAATTTTTTTCTTTGCCGGAGTTTTCAATAGTTTCCCTAAAAAAGCGGCACTGGTCATCAATGGAACAGTCCCCAAACCAAATAGGATCATATAAAGTGAACCTTGAAGGGGTGAAGCCATGGCGATGGAAGCAAAGAGCGCTACATAGACCAAACCACAGGGAAGAAATCCATTGAGGAAACCGATTGTCACAAAAGTGTCTGCCGTGCGTTTTTTAAGCAAGGCGCCCAACTGAGACTTAATTTTGGAAATGATACTATAAATTGGTTTAGATACACGGTAGGTGTTCAACTTATTTTGAGGGATCACGATGGCGAGGATCATAAGAATGCCCATTCCAATAGACAGATATTGTTGCGCACCAAATAGGTAAAGTCCCTTTCCAAAAAAACCGAAGGCTAGTCCTAAAATGGCATAGGCAGCCATTCTTCCTATGTGATATACCAAGACCTGAAATGACATTTTATAACGATCACTTCTGTCTAGTGGTAGCATAAAGGCGATGGGGCCACACATGCCTACGCAGTGCAAACTTCCCATAAGACCTAATAAAAATGCTGTATATACCATAAGTGTTGTTAGTAGGTCATGCTTTTTTTAACTAGATATTCTTTTCCCATATAGCTCCAGCGTATACTAATGTCCCAGCGACCATCCAACAAACGATTGTCAGGTATGAGCAAATGTGCATTGGATAAACTTATGGGTAAGTCAAAATCCAAGTGTTTATTGGACGGTCTGTAAAGGGACACTGTGCCACTTATTTTAGTTGGATCCATATCTTCGGGAAATAGGATCTGCAGGCCTTCTTCGGCCTTTTCAATCTGCAATTTATACGGAAGTGCATTGGCTTCCTTCTCTGCATCTATTTCTTTTTGAAATGCCAATTCTTTCTTGTAGTACTCATCGGTAACAAGATCATGGTTGGCACGGTCATCTGTGTTCATTCGGTATACAAAAAACAAGATAAAGCCTATAAAGCCTATAAATGCCAGCACAATTCCTGTTCCCCAGTTTAGTTTCATAGTATTGTTTTTAAATGTATCGTTCGCCCCTCAAATGGTTTTAATTATAGCTCCTTGGTGCCAGGAATCGAGTAGAGGTGGTTTCTATTAAGGTATTTCCGCTATACACCCCTATCTTTAATTTGTCTTTATCTCCGGTTAATGCCGCTCCGTTGATATCAATGAATAAGGTACCTTCTGAAAGTTCTTCTGCAGGGACATTGAAATTTTTATGGGTAACCACATCAATGGATCCTTTGTGAGATAATAACTTAAAACTAACATCGGGCACTTCCTTAGTGGTCTTATTAATGAGTTTAAAGGTATAGACATTGCTGATGATATTACCTTCCTTACGCTCGTATAACTGGCCTGGTAGTCTAAGAATATTGGCTTCCAGATCATTCCTCAGGAACAACATTCCTACCAGTACGCCTATTAGAATGAACAGAACAGCCGAATAGCCCTTTAACCTTGGTGTGAATGTAAATTTTGTCTTTTTTTCAATATTGTCCTCACTGGCATATCGAATAAGGCCCTTAGGCTTGTCTATCTTTTCCATGATGGTGTCGCACTCATCAATACAGGCCGTACAGTTCACACATTCTAGCTGGGTCCCATTTCTGATATCGATACCGGTAGGGCACACATGAACACACTGAAAACAGTCTATACAATCACCATGACCCATTGCTTCGCGGTCTTCTCCTTTTCTGAATTTCTTTCTTCCATTT
>NZ_CAMYKH010000052.1 GCF_947258935.1 uncultured Muriicola sp. | reverse complement strand
CTGGAAAACATATTAAGAGAGGAAGCCGGAGAGGGTATTTTGGTCCTGGAAGATTTTGAGGAAACCATTGAAAGGGCCGGTGAAATCACTGAGGATGTTATACTTAAGGAAGCTCAGGTATTGGCTGCCAAAGAAGCATCCGGGGTAATGGGAGCCATTACTGTATTGCCTAGAGCCTTGCGCAATATGAATACTTTGGAATTGATTTTAGCCTTAGCTACCATTATTATCATTTATGGCTTTAAGCGAATAACTACTGCAGTCCCCAGCACATTGATAGCATTGGTTGTGGTTTCTGGTGTCGCGTATGGATTTGGCCTTAACTACAGACCTATTGAAACAATACCCGAAGGTTTTCCACTTCCTAATTTAGAGATTATTACCAATTTTCAACTCACGGCTATAACACCCTATATTTTTACTGCCTTAACTCTTGCTCTGCTGGGATCTATTGATTCATTGCTAACCTCTGTGGTGGCAGACAACATGACCAAGACCAAACACAATCCTAATAAAGAATTAGTTGGGCAGGGAATAGGAAATAGCATTGCCGCCATCTTTGGCGGTATCCCGGGAGCCGGAGCAACCATCAGAACGGTTATAAATATTAATTCCGGAGGAAAAACAAAGTTATCCGGGATGATCGCAGGATTACTTTTACTCCTAATTTTATTGGCCATGGGGCCGGTGGCATCGCAAATACCTGCCGCCGTTTTAGCAGGAATTTTAATTACTGTTGGAATAAGTGTCATGGATTACAAAGGATTAAAGGCCATCCCCAGCTTACCGAGAGATATTTCTATTGGCCCAATAAAGTTGAGTTCTGAAGTAATGATAATGCTTATTGTCATGTTATTGTCTACTTTTTGGAATCTTGTGTATGCTGTTGGAATAGGCTTAGTGATTGCATCACTAATGTTTATGAAAAAAATAGGAGACCTTACTGCGCATAGATCCGATGTAAAGGCACTGGCAAAGGAAAAAGCATGGGCTGATGAGAAGAGTTTTCCAAAATATTTACGGGAAAAAGTTTTTATTAAGCACATAAAAGGGCCTTTATTCTTTGGCACTACAAGCGATTTCCAGGTTCTCGCAGATCAAATTCCTGCAACGGCTACAACCGTGGTCATACGCCTGGGAAGGATGCAATATATGGACCAATCCGGACTCTATGCTATGGAAGATGTGCTACAGGATCTAAGAAACAAGAAAGTCACTGTGCTTTTTGTTAGGGTCCTGGATCAACCCAGATATATGATGGAGCGTATTGATATCATTCCGGATCTTGTCCCGAATGAACATATTTTCAAAAATTTTGATGCTTGTGTTAAATACATTATGTCTAATTCGGAAGCAGCATAAAAACTTACATTTCTTCTTCCAGAGGCAATGTGAACCTAAAAAACCAGTATTTTTGATCGCTGTTATCAAAGGATTCATCAAATGATCGATCAGTTAAAAGAACATATCAAAGAAGTAAAGGAATTTTCTAGCACTTCTAAAGATACTATTGAGTCATTCCGAATTAAGTACCTCGGTAAAAAAGGGATCTTAAATCAATTTTTTGCGGAATTCAAACAGGTGCCAAATGATCAAAAAAAGGAATTTGGTAAAACCGTCAATGAACTCAAGGTGCTCGCTACAGAGAAAGTCAATTCTCTCAAAAGTTCTTTGGAAGCAAAAGGGGGTAAGAAGCTGGTATATGGTGATCTTACCCGCCCCGGGGAACCTCTTGAACTGGGCACACGGCATCCAATTTCCATCGTTAAGAACCAGATCATTGATATTTTCTCAAGAATCGGTTTTAATGTTTCAGAAGGACCGGAGATAGAAGACGATTGGCATAATTTTACTGCTCTGAATTTACCAGAACACCATCCGGCAAGAGATATGCAGGATACCTTTTTTATTCAGACCAATCCGGATCTTTTGCTGAGAACACACACTTCCTCCGTACAAGTGCGTTATATGGAAACCAACACACCTCCCATCCGGACCATTTCTCCTGGAAGGGTTTATAGAAATGAAGCCATTTCTGCCCGTTCACATTGTTTTTTCCACCAGGTTGAAGGTTTGTATATAGATAAGGATGTGTCTTTTGCAGATCTGAAACAAACCCTTCAATTCTTTACCACAGAGCTCTTCGGTAAGTCTAAGATTCGTCTAAGACCGTCCTATTTTCCATTTACTGAACCAAGTGCAGAGGTAGATGTCTATTGGGGCCTGGAGACCGAAACAGATTATAGGATGACAAAAGGAACTGGCTGGTTAGAGATCATGGGCTGCGGGATGGTAGATCCGAATGTCCTGGATAATTGTGGTATAGATTCTAATGAATACTCGGGATTCGCTTTTGGAATGGGGATAGACAGGATCGCTCTTTTGCTTCATCAAATTTCTGATATACGCCTCCTCAGTGAGAATGATTTACGCTTCCTGGAGCAATTTAAGAGCGCTTTTTAAATCCTAACATTAAATTATCGTAAAGGAAATCCCTTGGCAGCCCACCAGGGATGCACCTCTATCAGTAATCTCCCGGATTGCACCATAGGATCTAAATTTGCCAAACTATCTGCGAATGCCAGTGTTGGGGTATTATAAATAGTGATCCCGCGAATATCACCATCATCCCCAAAGGGTCCGGAAATATCGGCATATCCCAGCTCGTACATCCTTCCGAGATGAAGGAGGTGTAAGGTTTGTAAACTGTCTGCTTCTTTTTTACTCTGGGACCTAACGGGACCTTTTTTTAAAAAGGCAATAAAATACTGTTGCATCAATACAGTATCACCGGTTTTAGGGTCTACATAATCAAAGATCTCATATCCCTTCTCTGTGAGTGCTTTCTTTAATTGAGCTGTAGTTATAACGGAATCTTGCTTTTTGATAGATGTAGGTTCTGGATCATGATTTCCTATTTCTTTACATCCAAAGGCGAAAATGATTAGAGCAATGAGAATGAGAATGTTCTTTACTTTTTCCATGACGAATATGGATTTTTACTTAATTGTGAATTATAGTATTTGGGATCTCCTGTAACTTCTATCCCCAGCCATTTGGGTTTTAAAAAGGTTTCATCCGCCTGTTGCAACTCAATTTCTGCGATCACCAGGCCTTTATTCTGAGCGTGAAACTCATCAACCTCAACCACATGAGAACCACTTTTTACAAGGTGTCTTAGTTTATGGATCGTGCCTTTTTTACATATTTCTAATAGACCTTTTGCCTCCTCTGACGAGATCTCATGTTCCCATTCAAAACGGGTTGTTCCATCCGGGTCTGTTTTTCCCTTCACTGTGATAAATCCTCTTTGATCAGTTAGGCGCACCCGCACTGTGCGCTCCGGATGAGTACTTAGAAACCCTTGTATAATTTCTACTTTGGCATGGGCCTCTGACTTATAGGCATTGGAAGTGACCAAATACTTTCGTTCTATCTCAATCATAATGAGCCATATTCTCTATTTCATCTGAAATGATCCTATTTTTTGAATAACTGTTGTTTGCCAGCCATATCATCGCCTTGGCAATTGATAAAGCTTGTATGGAACGATATTTCTTCAAAGGACCCTGCAGTAAAATATTAAAAACTATAAACAACTTCTTTGCGATCCACTCCCCCAACCTGCGTTCTTCTCGTTGCCCTCCAATGATGGAAGGTTGAAGAATATAGGTATGAGCTATCCCTTGCTTTAAAACAGCTTTTTCCATTTCCCCTTTGATCTTATTGTAAAAAATCCCGCTTTCTGCATCCGCACCAAGTGCAGAAATTACGAGGAATATAGTTATATCATTTTCCTTACATAATTGTGCTGCAGCTACAGGTATCCCATAATCTATACTCCTGTACCTTTCTTTATCGGGCGTTTTGGATTTGGTGGTCCCAATGCAACAATAGACCTCATCTGCTTTAAAATCTGACTTAAAATTGGACAAAGAGAGAAGATCTCCCAAAAATTCTTTCAATTTAGGATGGCGCACTTGGGAAGTCGATCTTGAAAAGATTTTAATAGTATCGTAACGATGGTCTTCCAATAATTCATTTAACAATAGGCCTCCTGTGAGGCCCGTTGCTCCCAGAATGATGGCGCTTTTTTTTGACCCCTCCATAAAACTAAGATATGACTTAAATTTGTTTATGCTGTACGATTTCCCCCTCCGGAAAATTATTCACGTGGATATGGATGCTTTTTATGCCTCTGTAGAACAATTAGATCATCCGGAACTCAAGGGAAAACCTGTGGCAGTAGGCGGAGGAGCCGCAAGAGGTGTGGTAGCTGCTGCCAGCTACGAGGCCCGGAAGTTTGGAGTAAAGAGTGCTATGAGTGGATTCAGCGCTAAAAAAAGATGCCCTGAGCTTATCTTTGTAAAGCCGCGCTTTGATCGCTACAAAGAGATCTCACAAAAGATAAAGGCCATCTTTTACGACTACACTCACTTAGTAGAACCACTTTCCCTTGATGAAGCTTATTTGGATGTGACCACCAATAAAGTAGGCAATCCTTCTGCTACCCTTATCGCCAAAGAGATCCGCGAAAGGATCTTTAAAGAACTAGGTTTAAGGGCATCTGCTGGCATTTCCATCAATAAATTCATTGCCAAAGTGGCTAGTGATATCAACAAACCTAATGGTCAAAAAACAGTGAATCCGGAAGAGGTAATACCATTCCTTGAAAGTCTGGATATTAGAAAATTCCATGGAGTTGGTAAAGTAACGGCAGAGAAGATGTACCAGCTTGGTATTTTTACCGGTCTCGATCTTAAGAACAAAACAGAAGATTTTTTAAAAGAACACTTTGGTAAAAGTGGCTTGCATTATTTTCAGATTGTACGCGGAATACATCTGAGTACCGTAAAACCCCATCGCATTCCAAAATCGTTGGGAGCCGAACGTACTTTCAGCGAAAATCTCAGCAGTGAAATTTTTATGAAGGAGCGATTGATGCATATAACTGAAGAGTTGGAAAAGCGAATTAAAAATTCTGGTGTGGCAGGAAAGACGGTTACCCTTAAAATAAAATATAGTGATTTTACCCTGCAAACAAGAAGCAAGACACTTCCCTATTTTGTATCAGATAAGAGGCTGATCTTGAATACTGCCTTGGAGCTATTGTATCAGGATTCCTTGGATAATTCGGTCCGCTTACTCGGTATTTCCCTTTCTAACCTAAATAGTGGCAGTAAGGAAGTTATTAAAGAAGAGGCGGTTTCGGTACAATTGAAATTCGATCTGTAAGCTTAGAAACTACAGGTCTCTATTTCCGTAACCCTGAGTGTATTCACCATGCCTTTGGCTTTGATTGGCATCGCCGCAAGGCTAATAAGCATATCTCCGGTGTCTAGAAATCCTTTCTGACAAGCTATTTTATTAACGTCTTCTATTGTTTCGTCCGTAGACACAAATCTGTCGTAATAAAAAGCCTTTACGCCCCAAAGTAAATTTAGCTGAGTTAAAATTCGTTTATTAGAGGTAAAGACTAAAATATGAGCACTAGGTCTCCAGGCCGATATTTGAAAGGCTGTATACCCACTATTCGTGAGAGTTGAAATAGCCGTTGCTTTTATCTCATTGGCCATGGTAGCGGCATGGAAACAAACAGCTTTGGTGATATATCTTTTTGTTCTGATATGTGGTGGTTCTTGAGGCACCTGAATAAGCTCGGAATTTTCAACACTTTGTAAGATGCTAGACATTTTCTCAATTACCTGAATTGGATAATTCCCTACGGATGTTTCCCCGGATAGCATTACAGCATCTGCGCCATCCATCACTGAGTTAGCCACATCATTTACCTCTGCCCTGGTAGGGGTAAGGCTGGTGATCATGGTCTCCATCATTTGAGTGGCAATGATCACGGGGATCCTTGCCCTTTTTGCCCTAAGTACCAAGGTTTTTTGGATCAAAGGAACTTCTTGTGCGGGAACTTCTACGCCCAAATCACCTCGGGCAACCATAAGTCCATCGCAATACGATACTATTTTATCGATATTTTCAACTGCCTCTGGTTTTTCTATTTTAGCAATGATCGGGATCTTGTGTTTAGAATGCTCGGCAATCAGGTTTTGAAGGTCGATCAGATCCTGACTAAAACGAACAAAGCTCAGTGCAATCCAATCTACTTCAAGCGATATGGCAAAAATGGCATCCTTAATATCTTTTTTGGTAAGTGCCGGTAAGGAAATATTAGTATTTGGAAGGTTTACCCCTTTTTTGGATTTTAAAGGTCCGCCCTGAATCACTTTAGCCTTTACCTCATCTTTTTTATTAGTGGTAAGCACCTCAAACATAAGCTTCCCGTCATCCAATAGAATGCGTTCACCAGGGTTTACATCTCTCGGGAACTCTGCGTAGTTCATATAAACCTTCTCTGCGTTTCCTTCAAAGGGTTTGCCGGTTACAAATGTGATCTCGTCCCCAGGGGAAACCACAACTTCACCTGCCATAACTCCTACTCTTAGTTTGGGACCCTGAAGATCGCCCAGAATAGCTGTATAAATTCCCAGTTCCTCATTTAAATCCCGGATCATTTTGATCCGTTGCTTCACATCGTCATAATCGGCATGCGAAAAATTGATGCGAAATACATCAACCCCTGCTTCTATCATTTTTTTGAGGGTTTCCTTATCGCTACAAGCGGGGCCTAAAGTGGCCACGATTTTTGTCTTCTTCTTATTGGGCATTATTTAGAAAATTAGGTTGGGCTTAGATTTTAATTTTTCTGTCGCAATGGCATAGGCTGTTACTACCTTTGGGATGGCCTTAATTTTATTTAGCAGAGCAGAATGCAACTCGTAATCATCCATCTTCAAGAGATAATTAACTTCTTTATGTTCAGGCACCAAATGATGACTGGTATAAGAAAGCTCTTCCGGGAATAGGTCATCTGGCTTAGTTTGCTGAGAGGTGATACAAGTATTGATGAACAGGGCCCAGTTTCGATCGTACAATTCGTCTTTCCATTCGAAACAAGGATAGGAAATGGTGGAAGAAAAGCTTAGGTCTTCTGATGATCTTTTCAATTGGATCTTCAAAACCTCATTCAACGCATAAACAAGGGCATAATCTTCCAAGTTGGTATGAATACCAACCAGCGAAAATTCCTCGTCATATAAATCCTCATATATCCGCAGGGTTGCTCCCATAAAAAAGCCTAAGATGTAAATATATAATATATAACGTTACTTGCCTAGTGCCTGAAGGCCTTATCTAGTTTAATAGGTTTCGCAAACCTTTGCGTACTCAAGTATGGCGGAATCTAAGAATTTTCTATTTTGTGTTGTAAAGCAAAAAAAGCTCTTTTAGAGGCCTTTTCTTCCGCCTTTTTTTTGGAAGTTGCTCTTGCCTTGGCCAACACCTTGCCATTAATACTGAATTTTACGGCAAAATGTTTCAAAGGGTCTTTCCCGGTATCCTCATAAACATTGTATCTAAAGTCCTTTTTATGCTTTTGGCACCATTCGATCAAAAGACTTTTATAACTGATCACCTTCCCTTCTAATTGTTCAATGTCTACATAGGGTTCTATGACACGGGCCTCTATAAATTGTTCACAGTACTTATAACCCCGGTCCAGATAAATAGCGCCAACAAGCGCTTCAAATACATTGCCATGAATATTATCTCCAAAATGCGATTTCGGTATTCTACTTTCCACAAAGTGAAGTAGGTTAAGATCTTTCCCAAGCTCATTTAAATGCTTTCTGCTAACTATTTTGGAGCGCATCTTGGTAAGATATCCTTCGTCCCCGCCAGGCACCTCATTGTATAAGTGCTTCGATATAATTGTTCCCAACATTGCATCTCCGAGAAATTCAAGGCGTTCATAGTTCATGGGGTTGCCTTGTTTATCTTTAATGTTTGCCGAACGATGTAGGAAGGCCTTCTTATAGATGCTTATTTTTTTTGGTTTAAACCCCAGGATATTTGTTATCCCCAAAAAAAAATCCCCATCCTGTTTGGAATGGGAATTGAATATATTAGAGGGAAAATTCATTAATCCTTAGCTGATTTTTTTAAAGACTACACAAGCGTTGTGACCACCAAAACCAAATGTATTGCTCATGGCTACATGTACGTCTCGCTTCTGAGCTTTGTTCAGTGTTAAATTCAAAGTGGGATCAATGTTCTCATCTACTACAGAATGATTAATGGTGGGAGGCACCAATCCGTAATGCATTGATAGAATAGAGGAAATAGCTTCAATAGCTCCGGCGGCACCTAATAAATGACCCGTCATTGACTTGGTTGAATTTATATTAATATTTGGCGCGTGTTTTCCGAAGACCTGCGATATTGCCTTTAATTCTGCCACATCACCCAAGGGTGTTGAGGTTCCATGAGTATTTATTGCATCAACATCTTCTGGCTTTAAACCGGCATCTCGGAGGCAATTTTCCATTACGCGCACTACACCAATTCCCTCAGGATGTGGAGCGGTCATATGGTAGGCGTCACTAGACATTCCTCCACCAATGATCTCTGCGTATATTTTTGCTCCTCTTGCTTTTGCATGCTCATACTCTTCAAGGATCAATGCTCCGGCTCCTTCTCCAAGAACAAAACCATCTCTTGTAGCATCGAAAGGCCTGGAGGCTGTCTCCGGACTTTCATTTCTTGTAGAAAGGGCGTGCATGGCATTAAAACCACCCATCCCCGCCAGCGTTACTGCGGCTTCACTTCCTCCGGTAACGATTACATCACAATGTCCTAAACGAATGTAAGTCAAGGCATCTATCATGGCATTTGCCGATGAGGCACAAGCCGAAACCGTTGTGTAATTTGGCCCCATAAAACCATGTTTTATGGAAATATTACCAGGGGCAATATCAGCGATCATTTTAGGAATAAAGAATGGGTTAAACCTTGGAGTTCCATCTCCCTTAGCGAAATCCATCACTTCATTTTGAAAGGTCTCTAACCCTCCAATCCCTGCGCCCCAAATAACGCCGACTCTAAATTTATCAATAATGTTTAGATCAAGGCCGGCATCCAATATGGCCTCATCCGAAGATACCAAAGCGTATTGGGCAAATCTATCTAGTTTTCGGGCTTCCTTTCTATCAAAGAAATTCAGAGGATCAAAATTCTTGACTTCGCAAGCAAACTTTGTTTTGTATTTCTCCGTATCAAAATAGGTAATAGGAGCAGCGCCACTTCTTCCTGCTTTAAGGCCATCCCAGTATTCACCCAGGGTATTTCCTATAGGCGTAAGAGCGCCTAGTCCGGTAACAACAACTCGTTTTAACTGCATGGAACCAATTTTTGTTTCATAGGTAGTACTTATACCAGGTGAAAATTAAAAAAAAATATCCATGCAGCATGGTAACCACATGGATAATTCACATCATGTTCCTGATATCATTACTTATTTGGCCTCTTCAATATAACTGATAGCTTGGCCGACGGTTGCGATATTTTCTGCTTGATCATCCGGAATTTGAATATCAAATTCCTTTTCAAATTCCATTATCAACTCAACAGTGTCTAATGAATCTGCTCCCAGATCGTTGGTGAAGCTAGCTTCTGCAACTACTTCATTTTCATCCACGCCTAACTTATCAACGATAATTGCTTTAACTCTTGATGCAATGTCTGACATAATTTTATTGGTTTTAATTTTTAATTGTTGGCAAAAATAAAAAACTTTAACGGAAATACACTATATGAAGCCAATTTGTGGGGTAATTTAAGAAATTTAATGGCAAGTGTATTACTTTAGCACCATAAATATTGAGTGGAAAATTATTTCCATAGAGATATTGTTACGGGGCTTCCCCAAATCTTAATTTTTTCTTTAGAATCCTATCTATCTCCTGTATTCTAAGGAAAATACATTAGTAGAAATGAAGCGTATTGTCCTTTTTGCCTCAGGCTCAGGTTCCAATGTTGAAAATATTGTAAAGTATTTTACAGGACATTCTGATATTACCATTTCTTGTGTTCTTACTAATAAACGCGATGCCTATGTCATAGATCGTTGTAATAAATTAGGAGTGCCGGCCTTTTATTTTAATAAAGCCGGATTTACAAACTCCCCTCTTGTCTTGGAATTATTAAAATGTATAAAACCAGATCTTATTGTGTTGGCTGGCTTCTTACTAAAGATCCCGTCAGAATTGGTGGAGGCATTTCCAAGGAAGATCATTAATATCCATCCGGCCCTACTACCTAAATACGGAGGGAAAGGTATGTATGGCAGACATGTTCATACTGCGGTAAAAGCGCGGGGGGAATCTGAAACTGGTATCACCATCCATTATGTAAATGAGCATTATGATAAAGGGGCTATCATTCGGCAATTCAAAGTGGGGATCTCTGAAGAGGAAACTGTAGATCAAATTACGACCAAAGTGCAATTTTTGGAACAGATCCACTTCCCTCAGGTAATTGAAGATTTACTATTAGGTAGATAATGGCAGGTAAAAAGAAGTTTTATGTGGTCTGGAAGGGTAAGAATCCCGGCATTTATGACAGTTGGGAGGAATGTAAGTCCCAGATTACAGGGGTAAAGGGAGCTCAGTATATGTCATTCTCTACTTTTGAAAAAGCAAAAGAGGCCTTTGATAGTACCTATGAAGCCTATAAAGGCAAAAAGAAAAAAGATCCTGGCTTGTCTGCCAAAGATCTTTTAAAAATTGGGGACCCCACCATGCATTCTATTTCTGTTGATGCTGCCTCCAGTGGAAATCCCGGAGTTATGGAATACCAGGGCGTAGACACAAAGACCAAAAAACGATTGTTTAAGCAAGGTCCTTTCCCTGAAGGGACAAATAATATTGGTGAGTTCCTCGCCATCGTACACGGTTTGGCCTATTTGAAAGAAAGAAAGTCTGATCGGATAATATATACCGATTCCAGAACCGCTATAAGTTGGGTGAGAAAAAAGCAATGCAATACAAAATTGCAGCCCAGTGCCAGGAACAAGGCCTTGTTTAATCTAATTGAAAGGGCCGTTACCTGGTTAAAGGAAAATTCTTACAACACCCCGGTTGTAAAATGGGAAACTGCCGCCTGGGGCGAGATTCCTGCCGATTTTGGCAGAAAATAATCCGCTTTATTTTAACGTTTTCCAGAGGCATTTAGGGAATTACAAAAGCGTATATTTGCAACGAATTTGAACGTCGTTTATGGGCAAACTTTTAATTGTTGGTACAGTAGCATTTGATGCCATTGAATCTCCTTTTGGAAAAACGGACAAGATCCTAGGTGGGGCCGCAACATTTATTGGTCTTGCTGCAGCCCAGTTTAAGCTAGATTCTGCCATAGTATCTATTGTTGGGGACGACTTTCCACAATCCTATTTAGATCTTTTGAAAAATAAAGGGATCGATATCTCAGGTATTGAGATCGTGAAGAATGGAAAGACATTTTTTTGGAAAGGAAAGTACCACAATGATCTGAATAGCCGGGACACTCTTATAACTGATCTGAATGTCCTAGCCGATTTTGATCCAAAAGTACCCTCCAATTTTAAGGATGCGGATGTATTAATGCTTGGCAACCTGCATCCTAATCTGCAACTTAATGTTATTCAGCAAATGGAAGAAAAACCTAAGCTGATTGCACTAGATACTATGAACTTCTGGATGAACAATACCATGCCCGAATTGAAAGAGGTCATTCGTCATACTGATGTGATCACTATTAATGATGAAGAAGCCAGACAACTTACCAATGAATATTCCTTAGTCAAAGCAGCTCAAAAGATACAGGCCATGGGCCCTAAATATGTAGTGATTAAAAAAGGAGAACACGGAGCACTTTTGTTTCATGATGATGAGGTGTTCTTTGCTCCCGCCTTACCCCTGGAAGAGGTCTTTGATCCCACCGGTGCCGGTGATACATTCGCAGGTGGTTTCGTGGGGTATATTGCCGAAACAGAAAATATCTCTTTTAACAATTTAAGAAATGCGGTTATCCACGGGTCGAACCTGGCCTCTTTTTGTGTTGAAAAGTTTGGCACAGAAAGAATGTTGCAACTTACCAAAGAAGAAGTTGATAGAAGGCTAGATCAGTTTAAACAATTAACACAATTCGATATTGAGTTAAAATAACGCCCTGTCATTACGGGGCTTTTTTTATGATTTGAATTATGAGTGACGCTATTAAACACGAATGTGGGATTTCCCTAATACGTTTGTTAAAACCACTAGATTTCTATAAAAAGAAATACGGTTCTGCTTTTTATGGGGTTAACAAGATGTACCTCATGATGGAGAAGCAACACAACCGTGGGCAAGACGGCGCTGGTTTTGCTAGCATTAAGCTAGATGTGGCGGCAGGACAAAGATATATGAGCAGAGTACGATCTGTAGAATCGCAACCTATACAAGATATCTTCGCCCAGATCAATGACAGAATCAATAGAGCCTTCTTGGAGCATCCGGAATGCACAGACAATGCCGAAGCTCAGAAAAAATACATCCCATATATTGGCGAAGTACTATTAGGGCATGTTCGTTATGGAACGTTTGGCAAGAATAGTATTGAAAACGTTCATCCCTTCCTAAGACAAAATAACTGGATGCACCGTAATTTGATCGTTGCCGGGAATTTCAATATGACCAATGTTGCCGAATTATTCGATAATCTGGTGCAGCTGGGCCAACATCCAAAGGAATTGGCAGATACAGTTACGGTCATGGAAAAAATAGGTCATTTCCTGGATGATGCTGTGGCCAAGTTATACAAGCAAATAAAAAAAGAGGGGTATAACAAAATGCAGGCATCCCCATTGATAGCAGAACGACTTAAAGTAGGTAAAATACTAAAGAAGGCTGCAAAGAATTGGGACGGTGGTTATGCCATGGCGGGATTACTAGGACACGGTGACGCGTTTGTTTTAAGAGATCCTTCAGGGATCAGGCCGGCCTACTTTTTTCAGGATGATGAAGTGGTAGTAGTTGCATCAGAAAGAGCAGCTATACAGACGGTCTTTAATGTAAAATACGAATCCGTAAAAGAAATAGACCCAGCCCATGCGCTCATAATTAAAAAGAACGGGAAGGTTACGTTAGAAAAGATCCTGGAACCTTTGGAAAGGAAGGCCTGTTCTTTTGAACGTATCTATTTCTCGAGAGGAAGTGATAAAGAGATCTACCAGGAGAGAAAGCAATTAGGAAAGTTGATTTTTCCCAAGATACTGACCGCTATAGACCACGATATAAAAAATACAGTCTTCTCCTATATTCCAAATACAGCAGAAACTTCTTTTCTTGGAATGGTAAAGGAGGCGCAGAATTATTTAAACAAGAAAAAAGAAGATCAGATCCTGGCCAAAGGTTCAGGGATTTCTAGTGAAGAACTTCACGAGATCCTGGATATACGGCCGAGAATTGAAAAGGTAGCAATTAAGGACGCCAAGTTAAGGACCTTTATAACCCAGGATAGCAGCAGGGATGATCTGGTGGCCCATGTTTATGACATCTCTTACGGTTCTGTGAATGAAAACGATAACCTGGTGATCATTGATGACAGTATAGTTAGAGGAACTACTTTAAAGAACAGTATCTTAGGGATTCTCGACAGATTAGCACCCAAAAAGATCATTGTGGTTTCTTCCGCTCCTCAGATCCGTTATCCGGATTGTTATGGTATAGATATGGCTAAACTGGAAGACTTTATTGCCTTTAAAGCCGCTCTCGAATTACATAAGGAACACAAAAGCCTGCATGTGGTAGATGAGATCTATAAAAAATGTAAGGACCAATATCACAAGACGGATGAAGAGATCATCAATTATGTAAAAGAATTCTATGCCCCATTCAATGCAGAACAGATCTCGCAGAAAATCGGCGAGCTTTTAAGTCCTGCCGGAATTAAAGCAGAGATAAAGATCATCTATCAGTCAATTGAAAATCTGCACGAGGCGTGTCCCAAGAATTTAGGAGATTGGTACTTCACAGGCAACTATCCCACTCCCGGTGGAAATAAGGTCGTAAACAAAGCATTTATTAATTTTTATGAAGGAAAGAACGAACGCGCCTACTAACCCCAAAAATCGATGAAATACACACTTTTATGCATTTCATCGATAATATCTGCATTTAATCGGCTTTATCGTCTTTCCGGACCTAAGGAAGTTACATTAGTCATGCCATAGCATAAGTAGGTTAAGTTCATGGTAAGATTTGGGGCAAAAAAGGTGGAGACTTCTCCACCTTTTTTATTTTAAGCATTTTATACATAGATCAGTTATATTTTTGTAGTCCGTTTCTTCCAGGTTATTAAACAGATCCTTCTCAAATGGTATTTCAACCAATTAAAACGGCGTTTGTCCAAAACCTTTTTTCTCAGCAGGCACTTACTCTATTTTTGGAGGACCATAGCATAAGTAGGTTAAGTTCATGGTAAGATTTGGGGAAAAAAGGCAGGATTCATCCTGCCTTTTTTATTTCTGAGTATCAAAGAATTAGCCTCTCTTTTATTCCTTTTTTTAAATTATTGAAGACTTTGTTCCTCACGCTTTGTCCAAAATTTCCTTAATTTTCTTTGTTATTTCTCACAATACCAGTAATTTAGTGATGCCATAGCATAAGTAGGTTAAGTTTATGGTAAGATTTGGGACGAAAAGGGTGGAGACTTCTCCGCCCTTTTCTATTGTGTAAATCTCAACTTTATTTCAAATAAAAAGCCGCAACGTTTAAACGTTACGGCTTTTATTATTGTATAGATTCTTCTATTTATGCTTGTTGTAATTTTCAGCAACTTTAGACCAATTCACAACATTAAAAAAGGAAGCTATATAGTCTGGCCTGCGATTCTGATAATTCAAATAATACGCATGTTCCCATACATCCAATCCCATGATGGGAGTACCTA
>NZ_CAMYKH010000051.1 GCF_947258935.1 uncultured Muriicola sp. | reverse complement strand
TCCGAGCCGATATCGGGCGTGAATTATCTCGATTTTGAGATAGAAGATAAACTCGAAATATCCGACGGTGAAGCAAGTGAGATCATTTTGAGGTTCGATTTTGAACCATATACACTGGCAAGTTATTTTAAACCGGTAAGTCTACTTTTTAAAAAATCTAAGTCGTTTACCACCAATTTGGTACAGAGTCTGGCGCACTAAAAACTAACAACAAAAAAAGTAAAAGGCCCCATATTTGGGGCCTTTCTTTTTTTATGATCTGTCGCTTTGCATTCCTTATTCTTAAAATGAGATATTGACGAACGGAAGTATCGGACTTGTATAGACGCTTTCGTCCTCCTTGTAGAGTATATTATACTTGGCGCCAACAGCTATTTTATCAGTAATATTTATTCCGGCTCCGATAAATAATGCGGAGTCCCAATACGTATCCTTACTCTGTTCTGTTGGGGTTTCTGTTTTGGTAGTAACGTTTAAGCCAACATATTCGAGTAACAGCAGTATTTTTTTACTTGGATTGAATTGGGTTACTACGTTTCCGCCAAAGGTGGTAGTGTTTTGCAGATCTTTTATGGCCGCATAACTGCCCTGGATCCCTGCACCTATAGCCACTTTGTCACTAAGACTATACATTAAATTGGGTGATAGACTAATATTGGTGCCACCCACAAAATTTAGCCCAAACCCCACACCAAATTTTAATCTCTTTTGTTCCATGGCTGTACTATCAATAACGGCTATGTTCGTGCTGTCTAAAACGGCAATGTTTGTGCTGTCAATGATCGCGATATTGGTAGTTTGTGAATAGAAATTTTGACTGCATAAAAATATTCCAAGACCTATTAATAGTTTTGAAATAATTCTGTTTAATTCCATGGTTTTGAATTTAATTGTATTGAATTAATCATCTGTTTTTACAGATTCTCCAAATATAAAGTTTGTTATTTAGTTGTTGCCAATTAAAATAATTTATTAGATCACTTTCCATAGTAAGGATGATTGTAAATAGCTTTTAAAGGTGTCTAATTGTTTAGAATTTATAGGTGAATCCCAAAAGATATTGATTTTCCCAACTCGTAAACGTAAGTTCCATATGTTCCTTTTGATAGGGAGTTGTAAATAAATACGAACTCCCAATCCCTACAACAGCTCCTGCCAATACATCCCAGCCATCATGTTTTTGTGCGTTGATCCTACTATACCCTGTATAAGCTGCTAAGACATACGCAGGAATACCGTATTTCCATCCGTACCTGCGTTGAATAAAGGAAGCACTTTGAAAAGTAGTAGAGGTATGTCCGGAAGGGAAAGCCCGGTCACCATTATTAAAGGGTCTTTTTTTGTCGGTAGTATATTTAAGCCCTAACGTTAGGGCCTGATTTACTAAAAATCCTTTTGTGAATTGCCAGGTTCCTTTTTTGTCCCCTATAATAATGGTGCTACCCAAGGCAGTTGCTGGTAACGCAAATAGCAAAATGTCTCCCGATGTTTCAATAGCCTGACTTTGGGCATTTAGTTTTAATTGACCGCCAAGGAAAAGAACAATAGCAATTAATAAGAAGGATCGGAAAAGAGGAAAGAGAGTTTTATTTAACCCCAAGAATAATGTAATCATATGCCCTGTATCTGGTCTATAAATGTAGGCCAAAATATTGAAGGAGTATTGCACTTCATCCTTGCGAAAAATAAAAAAAGAGTAATTAAAGTCTAAAATGAAGTAAGAGAATTAAGAAACCTCTGGGTAAATCGGCTTACAGAATGCAGGCAAAGGAGATGAGATAATTCTGGTCCATTATCCAGAGAAGAAGTAGTTAAGAAAAGACACCAAAAAGTGCCAAAATCAAGCAGACGACCACAGCAGCAAGAATGCCAACCAAAACAACCACCATAACACTTAAAAAGCCGTTTAATACTCTTGTTCCAAAGGTGATTTGTTCATCCATGTTCATGTGGTTTAGTCTAATTTACTAAATAATGGCCAAAAATGGCCTATTAGCATCGGACAATTTCATCAAAAATAGACGGCCTATTGCATTTTAAAGATATTCGACTAAAATTCTCGATAAAAGGTTAATAGCTGCTTATGGAGCTTTTTGTGGGCTTAATTTCCTGCTTAATTCTTCCAGGGATAACCCTTTGGTCTCAGGCATCATAAAGATCACGAAAAGGAGTTGTAATACCATCATAAAGGCAAAGATGCTAAAAACTATACCTGGTCCGATACTGCCAAAAAGAAATGGAATGGAAGAAGGAATAATAGCCGCTAATACCCAATGTACAGAACTGCCGAAACTCTGTCCGTAACTCCTGAGGTGATTTGGGAATATTTCTGAGATGAATACCCAGATCACAGAACCTTGTCCTATAGCATGCGCCGCGATAAAAACAAAAAGGAAAATAACGACGGCCATACCCTCCCAATCGAAAAAGAAGGCACATGCTACCAGTGTTAAAGAAACAATGTAGCCTGCAGATCCTATATACATTAATTGCTTTCTGCCCATCCGGTCAATGAGGTAAATACCTAAAAGGGTAAATACCATATTGGTAACACCAATACCAATACTGCTCAACAATGCCGTACTGGCGCCCAGCCCGGCCTCTTCAAGAATCCGGGGGGCATAGTATAAAAATGCATTAATTCCGGAAAATTGATTAAAAAAGGCAAGTAAAAATGCCAGCATTAATGGAAATCTATACTTTCGGATAAAAATATTTTCTCCTGGTATTGTATTTAAATTCTCTGCCTTTACATCATCTAAGAGTTGATCTATGTCTCCCTTGGGGTTAATACTGATCAAGACTTCTCTGGCTTCTTCAAAACGCGATTTGCTCAATAACCAACGAGGACTTTTTGGGATGCCGAAGGTCATAAGGGTATAAATGGCTGCCGGGATGGCCTCAACTCCTACCATCCATCTCCAGGCATTTTCTCCAATACCACTTAATAAGTAGTTGGAAAAGAAAGCTATAAGGATACCAAATACAATATTGAACTGGTAAAGTCCCACTAATTTACCCCTGTCCTTGGCTGGTGCTATTTCTGAAATATAAGAAGGTGCCGCCACCGTAGAGGCCCCTACGCCCAGTCCCCCAATAAATCTGAATACGGCAAAGGTAACAGGGTCATTCGCAAATGCAGATCCTAAGGCAGATATCGTATAGAACGCCCCTATCCATATCAGGGTTTTCTTACGACCTATTTTGTTAGTTGGGATACCTCCCAATAAGGCTCCTGCCACAGTTCCCCACAAGGCCATGCCTATAACCACTATACCGTGAAAACTATCAGATGATTGCCATAAAGCTTGTAGACTTTTCTCTGCACCAGAGATAACTACAGTGTCAAAACCAAAAAGGAAGCCGGCTAATGCTGCTGTGATCGAAAAGCGGAGGATCTTCTTGTCCATAGTGGTTTGGTTTTATGTAAATCTATGTAAAATTCTTTCAAGAAGTAAAAAAGGGAATTACGCTACAAACTCAAATGTTCCGAAATATAATTTAAGATCTTTTTGCTTGCACCTCTTTGATCTTCAATATAGCGAGCGTTGACTGTTCCCATTTTTTTCCGCAAAGAACTATCCCTGATCAGATTATCAATGACCTGTGTGAAAGCAGTTTCTGAATCAACTACTGAAATACCACCCAGCTTAACCAGGTCTCTGGCTTCATTAAAGCCGTCGTATTGAGGTCCAATGATGACCGGAATCCCAAAAACGGCCGGTTCCAGCGTATTGTGCAATCCTGTGGCGAACCCGCCCCCTACAAAGGCAATATCAGCATACGAATATACCTTTGTCAATAAACCGATGGTATCAAGAATAAGCACCTGATAATCTGATAAATCCTGGTCCTCTATCTCGGAATAAAAGACAAGCTTTCCGGGAATGGATTCTTTTAATTTATTGAGATGTCCTTCTTTAATATCGTGTGGTGCGATCACAATTTTTAAGGATGTATTTTTCTCCTGCAAGTATTGTGTTAACAGTGATTCATCTTCCGGCCAGGAACTGCCCAGCACCAGGCACAGGGAATTTCCTTTGAATTGTTCCATAAAGGGTAGACTATTGTCCCTTTCCAGGATCTCGTTCACCCTGTCAAATCTGGTGTCGCCCGAAATTGTACTGTTTTGCAACGCTATACCTTTCAATAAATTTAGGGAGGTATCATCCTGCACAAAAAGGTAGGTGAATTGCCCTAATGCTTTTCGCATAAAACTTCCGTACCATTTATAAAAGACCTGATTTGAGGTAAATCTGCCGGAGATCATTATCGTGGGAATGGTCCTTTTTTTAAGACCTCTAAGATAATTGGGCCATACTTCGTATTTCACAAAAATGGCCAAAACAGGCTGAACTGCCTCCAGAAAGCGATCCACATTTTTTGCAGTGTCCATGGGGAGGTAAGTGATAAGATGGGCTTCCTCGGATTTTTTTTTAACCTCATATCCCGAAGGGGAAAAAAACGTAACCAGGATCTTATGAGCAGGATATGCTACCTTTAGTTTCTTGATCACCGGGAGTCCCTGTTCAAATTCCCCCAGGGAAGCCGTATGTACCCAGATAACCTTATCCTGCTTGCTCAGATGTTTCTCTAAATACGCAAAGACCCCTTGACGACCATTGATAAAAAGCTTCAATTTAGGATTGAAGAACGCCGGTATCTTCAGTAAATGCCAGCTAATAGTGATCGCAATATTGTAGAGGAAATACACCAATGGTTCGTTTGTCGCTAAAATACGCTTCTTTGGGAAATTACATTGTTAGCCGTTCCTTAATTATGTAATTTTGCGAGCATATTTGGCAGACATGAAGAAAATACAAATGGTTGACCTTGTAGGTCAGTATCAGGAGATCAAGGAAGAAGTGAACGTGTCCGTACAACAGGTTTTTGATACGGCAGCTTTTATTAATGGACCCGAGGTACAGGCTTTCCAGAAAGAACTTGAAGACTATCTTGGGATAAAGCATGTGATCCCTTGTGCCAATGGAACAGATGCACTTCAAATTGCCATGATGGGACTGGGACTTAAACCAGGGGATGAGGTTATTACAGCCGATTTTACCTTTGCGGCAACCGTAGAGGTCATCGGACTTTTAGGATTAACCCCAGTACTGGTAGATGTGGATCCTGAAACCTACAACATAGATCCGGTGGCCGTGGAAAAAGCGATCACCTCAAAGACAAAGGCCATTGTTCCTGTTCACTTATTTGGGCAGTGTGCGCCTATGGACACCTTACTGGAAATTGCAGAGAAACATAAGCTTTATCTAATTGAAGATAATGCCCAGGCCATAGGTGCAACCCATACGTTTAAAGACGGCAGCAAGAAAAAAGCAGGGACAATGGGTCATATTGGCGCTACCTCTTTTTTTCCTTCAAAGAATTTGGGCTGCTATGGCGATGGGGGTGCAATATTTACGGATGATGATGATTTGGCTCATTATATAAGAGGGATTGTTAATCATGGGATGTACGAACGCTATCACCACGATGTGATAGGGGTGAATTCCAGACTCGATTCTGTTCAGGCAGCTGTGCTAAGAGCAAAATTACCACGGTTGGATGCCTATTGTGAGCGCAGGAGAGAAGCAGCACGGAAATACAATCTCGCTTTTCAGGGGAACGATGCCATCATCCTGCCAAAAACAGTGAACAATTGCGAGGGTATTTGCAGTACTTGTGATTGTCATGTTTTTCATCAATATACCCTTAGGATCACTAATGGAAAACGAGATGCCCTGGCATCTCATCTAGCTGAGAAAGGGATTCCCTTTGGGATCTATTATCCTATCCCACTTCACAGTCAGAAAGCATATAAAGATTCGCGCTACAAGGAAGAGGATTTTCCCGTGACCAACCAATTAGTGAAAGAAGTGATCTCCCTTCCTATGCACACCGAATTAGACGATGAACAAATAGGATTTATCACTCAAACAATACTTGATTTTATCTAAATAATATGAAAATACTTGTAACAGGAGGCCTTGGATTCATAGGCTCTCATACCTCTGTTGAACTACAACAAAAAGGCTATGAGGTTGTGATCATTGATAACTGTTCCAATGCCTCAGAAGAGGTGCTGGACGGGATCACTGCGATCACCGGTAAAAAACCACTTTTTGAAAAGATCGATCTCCGGAATAAAGAGGATGTATCCGACTTTTTTCAGCGACATTCGGATCTGGATGGTGTTATTCATTTTGCAGCCTCCAAAGCGGTTGGTGAAAGTGTGGATAAACCTTTGTTGTACTATGAAAACAATTTAGGTACCCTGGTATATCTCTTACAACACTTGTCTAAGCAAAAGAAGGCTCATTTTATCTTTAGTTCTTCATGTACCGTATATTGCCAGGCAGACACAATGCCCATCACGGAAGATGCTCCTGTGAAGCCGGCAGAATCACCTTACGGAAATACAAAACAAATTGGGGAAGAGATCATACAAGATACATGCAAGGTAACCCCTCATTTACATGCTATTTCGCTGAGGTATTTTAATCCCATGGGCGCCCATCCCAGTATAGAGATAGGGGAGTTGCCAACCGGGGTACCACAAAACCTTGTGCCTTTTATAACCCAGACAGGGATTGGCATGCGAGAAAAACTCTCGGTTTTCGGAGATGATTACCCCACAGAAGATGGCACCTGTATCCGGGAGTATATACATGTGGTTGATCTGGCGAAAGCCCATGTTGTAGCATTAAAACGGCTTATAGAGGGTAAGAATGAAAAGAATTATGAGGTCTTTAATGTCGGAACTGGTACGGGAAGCAGTGTACTGGAAGTGATCCATAGCTTTGAAAAGGTTTCGGGGAAAAAATTGAATTATCAAATTGTGGGAAGAAGACAAGGCGATGTTATTAAAGCCTTTGCCGACACTGCCAAGGCTAATTCCACCTTAGGATGGAAGGCCCAATCTACGCTAGATGAGGCCATGCTTTCCGCCTGGCAATGGGAGCAAAAAATAAGGAAGGACTAAATTCAAATCCTTTTTCAAATGATCCGGCTGATGGCTGGCATCGTATGTAAGATATGCCGAAGGAACACAAAACAAGTCTGGAATTATTGCAGTATGCGGCTTCTATCGCTTTGTATGAAAAACTGGTAATTCAGTTGAAGAAAGATTTTTCACTGGCCAATATTGCCTTAGACCTTCCCGATGGGATCACGCCTTTAGCTCTAAAAACTATCCTTAAAGAAAAGATCTATGTTTTGCTATTAGAACGCTTTCCGGACTACCTTAACTTGCTTTATATAATTGATGTGCCAGAGAAGGCCTTTTCTTCTATAAAAAGTACCAATGTGGTAGAGGTAGCAGAAGGGGTTAGTTTTCTCGTTCTCAAGCGAGAATGGCAAAAGGTATGGCTGAAACAATCCTATGGTACGGGTGGTAACGGGAACAAAGAAGATTAAAAAAAGACCCGGATAAAAGGCATCCAGGGATCCGCATAAATACTTTTGTTTTCATCGTATAATATATCATAGCGAATCCCGAAAGTAACCGGACCACTGGTATATCCAACCCCCATAAACAGTACAGGCAGCCAATAGTCTTCCTTCAGATCAGGAAAATCGTTTCCATAGCTTCTATGTACTCGTAATTGCTCAAATTCGGAAGAGAATTGGAGGGAACGGATAGGATTGTAATACCCCAAAACCCCGGCACCATATGCAGTGAATCTGCTGTCCCCAAATTTGGCATAGTTAAAACTCAAATTACTGCCCAATGCAAAGTGGTCATTGAATTGATAAATGGCACTGGGAGCAGCAACAATATTGACTACATTATTGCCAAATCCTACACCAAAGGATCCACCAAATCTCACCTGACTCCAAAATGGATTTTGAGGGCCATATCCCTGTGAAAAACAGCTCATAAAAGCACTTCCTAGAAAACTTAGGAAAAGCAGATAATGTCTTTTGTTAAAATGAAGTAACTTCATGGATTGAAATTAGGAAATATTAGAACGCAAGATCATTCTATAAAGTATTAAATATTGTATTTTTGATTATGTTTTACGAAAGAAAGAGCAAGATCATCCATGGATAAATACTCCTTTTTAAACGCCGCCCATACCTCCTTTTTTGCCGAAATGTATGAGAAATATCTTTCGCATCCGGATAGTATAGAACCTAGCTGGCGAGCCTTTTTTCAGGGCTTCGATTTTGGTATGGAAAACGCCCTGGACGAAGTAGGGATAGACACCCATACAGGGACAGTAAGCATGTCTAACGGATACCAAGTTGAGATCCCGGAAAATTTACTCAAAGAATTTCAGGTAGTACGGCTTATTGATGGATACAGAAGTCGGGGACATTTGTTTACCGAAACCAATCCGGTTAGAGCACGACGCAAATACACGCCTACGCTCGACATAGAAAATTTCGGTCTGTCCGAAACCGATATGGATACGGTATTTAATGCCGGGGACATCATCGGGATAGGATCTAAGACCCTTAGAGAGATCATTGGTAACCTGAAGAGGATCTATTGTGATGCCATAGGAGTTGAGTACATGTATATACGAAGTCCTGAACGCGTAGGTTGGATACAGGACTGGTTGAACAAGAATGACAACCATCCTGATTTTGGGCCGGATAAGAAAAAAACTATCCTTAGGAAGCTTAATCAGGCGGTTTCATTTGAAAGTTTCCTGCATACTAAGTACGTAGGGCAAAAAAGATTTTCCCTTGAAGGAAACGAATCCCTTATTCCTGCCGTTGATGCCATTGTTGAAAAGGCCTCCTCATTGGGAGTAAAACAATTTGTAATGGGTATGGCCCACAGGGGCAGGCTTAATGTACTTACCAATGTTTTTGGAAAGGCAGCGAAAGATATTTTTAGTGAATTCGATGGAAAGGATTATGAACAAGAGGTTTTTGATGGAGATGTAAAATACCATTTGGGATGGACCTCCGAACGCACTTCAGACAATGGCCATAAGATAAGCATGAACATTGCTCCTAACCCTTCGCATCTGGAAACAGTGGGTGCGGTGGTTGAAGGTATTACTAGAGCAAAACAAGACGTACATTTCCCGGATGATTATTCCAAGGTTTTACCCATAGTAGTGCACGGTGATGCAGCAATTGCCGGCCAGGGTATTGCCTATGAATTGGTGCAGATGGCTAATCTGGACGGCTATAAAACAAATGGAACTATTCATATAGTGGTTAATAACCAAATTGGATTTACTACTAATTATCTGGATGGCCGATCCTCAACCTATTGTACCGATGTGGGTAAAGTAACACTTTGCCCGGTTTTACATGTTAATGCAGACGATGTTGAAGCCGTGGTGCATGCCTCTCTTTTTGCACTGGAATACAGGATGCGATTTAAAAGCGACGTGTTCCTGGACCTGCTGGGTTATCGTAAATATGGGCACAATGAAGGAGATGAACCCAGATTTACACAGCCAAAATTATACAAGGCTATAGCCAAGCATAAAAATCCAAGGGATATTTACGCTGAGAAATTAGTGGCGGAAGGGGTTATTGACAATAACTACGTAAAACAACTGGAAGAAGAATACAAGTCGAGCCTGGAAGAAGAGTTGCAGGATTCCAGAAAGGAAGATAAAACCGTGATCACGCCTTTTATGGCAGATGAATGGAAAGGATTCGTAAATGTACGCGAATGGGAAATGATGGATGTTGTAGATACTGGTTATGACCAGAAAAAATTAACACAGATTGCAGAGACCATCACAACTTTGCCAAAGGACAAGAAATTCCTTAGAAAGGTAGAAAAGTTAGTAGGGGATCGCAGAAAAATGTTCTTCGAAACCGATAAGTTAGACTGGGCCATGGGCGAATTACTGGCCTATGGATCTTTGCTGGAAGAGGGCTTTGGTGTTCGTATGAGTGGCCAGGATGTTGAACGGGGCACTTTTTCTCACCGGCATGCCGTGATGAAAGTAGAAGAAAGTGAAGAAGAAGTATTGCTCCTGAATCATATTTCGGATAAACAGGGAACGTTCCAGATCTACAATTCCTTGCTCTCAGAATATGGGGTACTTGGCTTCGATTATGGCTATGCTATGGCAAGTCCAAAAACACTGACTATTTGGGAAGCCCAGTTTGGTGATTTCAGCAATGGTGCCCAGATCATGATTGATCAATATATTTCTGCTGCAGAGGATAAATGGAAGTTGCAGAATGGACTGGTGATGCTCTTACCACATGGGTATGAGGGCCAGGGGGCGGAACACTCCTCTGCCAGGATGGAACGCTACTTGCAATTGTGTGCCAGAGATAACATGTATGTTGCAGATGTGACTACACCAGCGAATATGTTTCACTTGTTGCGTATACAATTGAAGAGTAATTTTAGAAAACCACTTATTGTATTTACACCTAAAAGTTTACTTCGTCATCCGAAGGCTGTTTCAACAGTTGAGGAGATGGCAAATGGAAGGTTTGAGGAGGTCTTTGATGATCAGGAAGCGAAAATAGATAAAATCAAGACCTTGGTTTTTTGCACAGGAAAATTCTATTATGACCTCCTGGCAACCAGAGAAGAACTAAACAGGACGGATGTAGCCCTGGTACGATTAGAACAATTATTCCCTTTGCCTTCTGAAAAGATGAATAAGATCATCAAAAAATACAAGAACGCCGATGATCTGGTTTGGGCCCAGGAAGAACCCAGAAACATGGGCGCATGGTCTCATTTGATGATGCATTTCAAAGGAGCTCAAAAGTTCCGTGTGGCCTCGAGACGTTTTTACGCTTCTCCTGCAGCCGGAAGTTCGGTTCGTTCTAAAATGAGACACCAGCAAGTCATTGATTACGTTTTTGATAAGACCAAGGATAATATGACAAGACCGGGCATTAAAAAATGATCTGTTGCAATGAAGACAGCTTTTCAATTGCTTTTATTGACTATTGGTCTGACAATTCAATCGAACCCAATTGTTAGATAATTTTAGGATGTACTGCAGGCGGGGAAGAGGGTATGAGGCAAAATTATATTTTGATCAGATATAGGTCACTGGAGAAATAAAAACCGATTACCTTCCTTTAAAAGAAGATTTTATTAGAAATTTGGAGTAACCAATTCTTTACAAAAAGTAGAACACATGATATTAGAAATGAAAGTTCCCTCTCCGGGAGAATCCATAACCGAAGTAGAGATCGCCGAATGGTTGGTGAAGGATGGTGATTATGTGGAAAAGGACCAGACTATTGCCGAAGTAGATTCGGACAAGGCTACCTTGGAATTACCTGCGGAACAGAGTGGTATCATTACCCTTAAGGCCGAAGAAGGTGATGCCGTTGGCGTAGGAGAAGTGGTCTGTCTTATTGATACAAGTGCTACTAAACCCGAAGGAACCAAAGAAGCAAAATCAACTTCTGAGAAAGCACCTACTGCAAAAACTTCGTCTGAAGAGAAGGCAGCTCCTGCAAAGGATGCCAAGCCCAAGGAAACTGCAAAAACCTATGCCAGTGGGTCTCCCTCACCTGCGGCACGTAAGATCCTGGATGAAAAAGATATCGCTGCCTCATCAGTAAAAGGTACCGGAAAGGACGGGCGCATAACTAAGGAAGACGCTATGAACGCAGTTCCTTCTATGGGTTCACCTACGGGAGGAAAACGAGGAGAAACAAGATCCAAACTTTCCATGTTGCGTCGTAAAGTGGCAGAACGGCTTGTAGCTGCCAAGAATGAAACGGCCATGCTTACTACTTTCAATGAAATAGACATGTCCGCTATTTTTGAATTGAGGAGTAGTTACAAAGAACCTTTTAAGGAAAAGCACGATGTAGGTCTTGGCTTTATGTCCTTCTTCACCAAAGCTGTGATCCGGGCATTACAACTATTCCCTACAGTAAATTCCATGATCGATGGAAAAGAAATGATCACTTACGATTTCTGCGATATTAGTATTGCAGTCTCTGGCCCCAAAGGTCTTATGGTGCCTATTATCAGAAATGCAGAGAACCTCACCTTCCGTGGAATAGAGGCCGAAGTAAAGCGTTTGGCGATCAGAGCACGGGAAGGGCAGATCACCGTAGATGAAATGACGGGTGGAACCTTTACGATTTCCAATGGGGGTGTTTTTGGATCCATGCTATCTACACCCATCATAAATCCGCCACAAAGTGGAATTTTAGGGATGCATAATATTGTTGAAAGACCGGTAGTAAAAGATGGTGCGGTGGCAATAGCACCTATCATGTATGTGGCCCTCTCCTATGATCACAGGATCATTGATGGGAAAGAGTCCGTTGGCTTTCTGGTAGCTGTAAAAGAGGCCCTTGAAAATCCGGTTGAACACCTAATGGACGGCAATATCAAAAAGGCATTGGAAATGTAGTGTTTCACAAAATTAAGAAGCCTGAGACGTAAAAAAGTCTCGTATTATTTCTTCTTTTTAAGATAAAGGGTGGCAGTCTTATAATCTATGATTGCCCTGCCTCTTTGCAAAACATCGGCGCCGATGATCCCGTCTACCGGAAGTGCCTCATGAGCCGTTAAGGCTTCATTGATATGTTGCAGATTAAAGAGAATGATCTTTAATTTTTTTTGCTTCCAGTCTCCTATTTTCAGGGCGTTCTTGGTAGAAAGTTGGGTATCCATATTGGAGGAGCCTGCCCCTGCGGCCTTTACTTCAGATTCTTTTGAAACCAGGTGAAAATATGCAATTTTATCGAGGCCCACGCAAGAATTAGAGGCACCGGTGTCCAGGATAAATCGGCCACTTACTCCATTGATACTGGCATTCACTTCCAGGTGATGGGTGGCGGTTAGTGTTAAAGGTATAGGGATATATTTTTTCTTTTTTAAATACTTTTTTAATGCCGCCATCAAGCTAAATTTTGATAAAGATAATCCTATTTTTGTTCCATGCTCATAACAGATACACATACACACCTTTACAGTGAGGCTTTTGATGAGGACCGGAAAGAGGTGATCCAAAAAGGAATAGACAAGGGGATCAAACGCTTTTTTATCCCTGCCATTGATTCTGGGTATACACAGGCTATGCTAGATCTCGAAAAAGCATTCCCGAAGAATGTGTATTTAATGATGGGCTTACATCCAACACATGTAAAGGAAAACTATTTGGAAGAATTGGCGCATGTTGAGTCAATGCTACAGCAACGATCCTTTTATGCCATTGGCGAAATAGGTATTGATCTCTATTGGGACAAGACTTTTTTAAAAGAGCAACAAGAGGCTTTTAAAAAGCAAATTTCCCTTGCAAAGAAATTTAACTTACCAATAGTGATCCATTGTCGCGACTCCTTCGATGAGATCTTTGAGGTGCTCGATGATGCAAAGGGGGACGATCTCTATGGGATCTTTCATTGCTTCACCGGCAGTTTGGAACAAGCCCAAAGGGCCATTGATTTAAATATGAAGTTAGGCATTGGGGGAGTAGTTACCTTTAAGAATGGTAAGATAGATAGTTTTCTAAATCAAATAGCATTAGAACATATTGTCCTGGAAACAGATGCACCTTATTTATCTCCCGTACCTTTCAGGGGGAAGCGAAATCAACCGGTTTATCTAATGGAAGTATTGAATAAACTTTCTGATATTTACCAACTACCTGTTGCAGAGATTGCAAACATTACTACGGAGAACTCCCGAGATGTTTTTGGTATATAAATTAGTAGGATGTAGCAGGGATCGTATCTTAAGAATATTTAAATAATATATCATTGAAGAACAAGCAAAGCAAGATCTTGCTGATCTACACAGGCGGCACCATAGGAATGGTGAAAGAATATACGTCGGGTGTTTTAAAAGCGTTTGATTTTAAAAAATTAGTTGACAACATTCCGGAATTGGGGCAACTAGACTGTGCCATAGATAGTGTCTCCTTTAAAAAACCGATTGATTCCTCCAATATGAATCCGACACATTGGGTTTCTATTGCCTCCCTGATAGAAAGTCACTATGCTGCGTATGATGGATTTGTAATTTTACATGGGAGCGATACCATGAGTTATTCAGCTTCGGCCCTTAGCTATATGTTAGAAAATCTTGCTAAACCTGTCATATTTACGGGTTCACAGTTGCCCATTGGGGATCTGCGTACGGACGCCAAAGAGAACCTAATTACCTCCATCCAAATTGCGGCACTGAAAGAAAAGGGGGAAGCTGTTATTCAGGAAGTGGGACTCTATTTTGAAAATAAGCTTTTTAGGGCGAACAGAACAACAAAGATAAATGCTGAGCATTTTGAAGCTTTTGCCTCTTTGAACTATCCTATTTTGGCAGAATCTGGGGTGCACTTAAAAGTGTATCATGAGAATCTATGGAGAGGAAGTAAAAGAAAACCACTGAAAGTTCATACGGTATTAGATGACAAGGTTGCCATTTTAAAGCTCTTTCCGGGGTTTAACAGAGAGTTACTCCAGAGTGTTCTCCATATTCCTGGCCTTAAAGCACTGGTGCTGGAAACCTATGGTGCGGGCAATGCACCTACAGATTCCTGGTTGATATCCGATCTGAAAAAGGCAATTGCAAAAGGATTATACATAGTGAACGTCACCCAATGCTCCGGAGGAAGTGTCATTATGGGTCGCTATGAGACGAGTATGGAGTTAGAGCGTATGTCCATGATCAATGGACGAGATATAACCACAGAAGCTGCAATCACCAAACTAATGTATCTTCTGGGAAGCGAGGTTTCCGGTAAATCTTTTGGTACTATTTTTGAAACTTCTTTGCGGGGCGAAATGACCTAAAAATAACTTCTCAAAATTTCAGTAACTAAGTTTTTTTTTGTTTCTTACCCGCCCTTTAAAAAAGGGATTTAGAGAGGTGGCCGAGTGGTCGAAGGCGCACGCCTGGAAAGTGTGTATACACCAAAAGTGTATCGAGGGTTCGAATCCCTTCCTCTCTGCAAAGGTTTAATATTTTTCCAAACAGGGAGGCACAAAAATTAGGATTTCTAATTTTTCCAGTTATATTTGTCAAGTTGACAATTATTG
>NZ_CAMYKH010000050.1 GCF_947258935.1 uncultured Muriicola sp. | reverse complement strand
AATTTAAGCTGCCATTACTCAATAGTTGCCATCTCACCTGTCCTCCAGCGTTGGCAACATATTTGCTTACATTATCCCTCCAGTAATTTCCTTCCGCAGAGCGGTCTTTATCATAATCTGCGGGAGATTTACGGGCTTCAATACGCATATAGCTTCCTGCATTGGGTCCTGTAATAAAACGATAGGTAACAATGGCCGTTTCCGGTGTTGTGTTGAACATGGTGGTTTTCTTGGCCGCAGCCTCCTCAAATTTTTGCTGCATGCCTTCCTTTGCCTTGTACTGCCAGGTATTCCAATACTCGCTATTGTCATTACGCTGACTGAACATTGAGGCACTCAGACAGAGCGCCATGGATAGTACTACTACTTTTTTCATGTTAGTTGGTTTTTGGTTATCTCTTAAAAATACGAATAATAGTTTTAGAGAATCCTAAAACAGACGATTATTTGACTGATTTTTAGTGCGTTGCAAAACTTTAAAATGCTATTAATAGAAAAGTTATTAAGACCAATTCCTTAATTTTCCATGTCCAAATGCTTTAAATAAGTAAACAGCACCTTATATGGAAAGCAAGTCAAAGTAGGACTATAATAGCCTGTAAACCAACATAAGTCCACCGCGATACGGGATCCATTCCCCGCTTTTATTGAAATTGCGGTCCTCATCCAGGGGAATATCTACCCGCATACGGGTCTCCTGGCTGTAGGCCCTGTAAGTAGCCTGAGAAGTACCGCCACCTACAAAGAGTTCGAGGGCCCATCTTTCAGAAAGGGACTTCTTATAGCCAATACTTGCTCCTATGTAATAATTACGGCCAGATTGGTACACATCCTCATCATAGCCATATTTGGTAAGTGTAAACATCCCAAACCCCACATTGCCCCCAAAAAAGAAACCTTCTATCCCATCCTTGCCATAGTAACGTACCTCCCCGAACGCCTGGGTAAACTGCAATGGTTTGCCATCAAAGGAATCCCAGAAAGAACCCGACAAGTCTAGTTGGAAACTGAATCGGTTTGAAATTGGCACCTCTATCCCAACATTGGGAATAAGAATTAAGGCCGAGGCCGCATTGAATTTAAGTTCTGTTTGCCCTTGTAGTGATTGATTACCCAGCCATAGCAACAGCACGCCTGCTAGTAGCATACTTCCTTTTACTGTTTTCATATCGTGTTCCGTTTCTCAAACATTAAATGTATAGAATTCGACTGAAAACATAACACAATATCGATGTATTGAACACAATAGGGTTTATTCCACCACCTGCTATTCCCAACCTTTTATTTGAACCTTCAGAATTTGGAGAAAAGTCGTATTTTGTAAAACCTGAAAATTTAACTCAAACACTACACCCATGAAAAAAGGACTCCTTTTTACCCTTTTATTTTTATTTATCGGCTCCACTGCTTTTTCACAACGCAATAGAGGGGCTGCAAATACTTCTACCGCAAAGGAAGATAAACTTTCCCTGGCCGGACTTCAATTACGAAATGTTGGTCCGGCGTTCTTATCAGGTCGTATTGCAGATATCGCAATACATCCAAATGATCCTAGCACATGGTACGTGGCTGTAGGCTCTGGCGGAGTATGGAAAACTGAGAATTCCGGTACTACCTGGACCCCCTTATTCGACAAGGAAGTCTCTTATTCCATAGGTTGCCTTACCATAGATTCCAATAACCCTTCTACTATTTGGGTTGGAACCGGTGAAAATGTTGGTGGACGGCACGTAGCCTATGGCGATGGTATTTACAGAAGTAAAGATGGAGGTCAAAGCTGGGAAAATATGGGCTTAAAGAATTCCGAACACATCTCGGAGATCATAGTTCATCCTGAGAACCCTGATGTTATCTGGGTTGCCTCCCAGGGACCACTTTGGAATAAAGGTGGAGAGCGTGGCTTATTCAAATCCATTGATGGAGGAAAAAGTTGGAAGAATGTTTTAAAAGGTAATGAATGGACCGGCGTTACTGATATAATGATGGACCCAAGAAACCCGGATAGATTGTATGCCGCCACCTGGCAAAGACACCGTACGGTAGCTGCCCTAATGGGTGGTGGACCAGATTCTGGTTTGCACCGTTCAGAAGACGGAGGTGAAACCTGGGAAAAGCTAAGTACAGGCTTACCCAAATCTAATATGGGTAAAATTGGGATCGCCATTTCGCCACAGCAACCAGATGTACTGTATGCAGCCATTGAATTAGACAGAACCAAAGGTGCAGTTTACCGCTCAGAGGACAGGGGTTCTTCCTGGAAAAAAATGTCGGACACAGTTTCCGGGGGTACAGGACCTCATTATTATCAGGAACTATATGCCAGTCCGCATGCCTTTGATCGTTTATATCTGATGAATGTTCGGATCCTTACTTCGGATGACGGAGGAAAGACCTTTGTGCAACTACAGGAAGAAGACAAGCATTCTGACAACCACTCAATTGCCTTCAGGGCAGATGATCCGGACTACCTTTTGGTAGGCACAGATGCAGGGATATACGAGAGTTTTGACCTAGCCCAAACATGGCGATATATTAAAAATCTACCCCTTACCCAATATTATAAGGTAGCAGTGAATAATCAAAAGCCATTTTACCACATCTTTGGTGGTACCCAGGACAACGGATCTTCCGGAGGTCCTTCGCGGACCGATGAACGCCAGGGAATTCGAAATGCACATTGGTATAAGACCTTAGGTGCAGACGGGCATCAATCGGCTACAGATCCTGAATACAACCATATCATCTATGCTGAAACACAACAGGGGGGTCTGCACCGAGTAGATCTAAACACCGGTGATCAGGTGTTTATTCAACCACAACCCAGAGCAGGAGAACCCTTTGAACGATACAATTGGGATGCACCCATATTAGTAAGTCCGCATAAAGCATCCAGATTATATTTTGCCTCTTACAGGGTATGGAAATCGGAAGACAGAGGTAATAGCTGGTCACCCATTTCGGGCGATCTTACCCGAAACGAGGAACGTATCACTCTCCCGATCATGGGGAAACAACAAAGCTGGGACAACGCCTGGGATGTGGGTGCCATGTCTAATTATAATACTATTACTTCTCTCTCAGAATCGCCCGTAAAAGCAGGTGTTTTATATGCCGGAACGGATGATGGATATATCCAGGTAAGTAGTGATGATGGTGGAAATTGGCGCAGGATCGCCGTTTCTAGCATGGGGCTACCATCGCGCTCTTTTGTCAATGACATTAAAGCCGATCTGTTTGATGAAAATACGGTCTATGTAGCATTGGATAACCATAAAGAAGGCGATTTTTCTACCTATGTATTTAAAAGTTCTGATAAAGGGGTTAGCTGGCGCTCTATTAAGGGAGATCTTCCTGCGAATACCATTATTTGGCGGCTTGTACAAGACCATGTTAACAAGAATCTACTATTTGCAGGTACTGAAAAAGGAATTTATACTTCTATGAATGGAGGAGTAAACTGGCATAAGGTTCCGGGAGCACCAACTATCTCATTCCGCGACCTTGTGATCCAGAAAGAGGAGAACGATCTGGTAGGAGCTTCCTTTGGCCGTGGCTTTTTTGTCCTGGATGACTATAGTGCGCTTCGTGAGATGACAGAGGCCACTTTAAGTAAAGAAGGCAGTTTGTATTCTACGAGGGAAGCCGACTGGTATGTTCCTAAAAATGTAGTAGGAAACACCGGGGCCGATTACTATTTTGCAAAGAATCCGGAATTTGGTGCCCTTTTTACCTATTCTTTGGCCAATGAAATGAGCACAAAATCCAAGGATAGAAAAGAAAACGAAAAAGCACTGGAGAAACGAAATGCTTCCATTCCCTTTGTTGGGTGGGATGCGCTGGAAGAGGAGCGTAGGCAAGAAGATCCTACGATCTGGATCACTATTAAGGATGCAAATAATAACGTGATTCGTAATGTGGAAGGAAGCACAAAAAAAGGTCTCAACAGGGTTGCCTGGGATCTGAGACATCCAAGTACAAGGGCCATTAGACCGGGTCAATCTGGTGGTGGTGGCAACTCCTGGTGGAATTCTGGTCCTATGGCCATGCCAGGTACCTATACCGCTACCCTTTCCAAAGAAGTGGATGGGGTGGTCACTCAACTAGACGGTCCTATAAGCTTTGAGGTAACACCGTTGTTTGAAAGTACCTTAAAAGGGATCTCCTATGACCAATACAATGCCTATATCAATGAATACAATGAGGTACAAACCCAATTAACAAAGGTATCTACTTCATTTGATGAAAGTATGAACAAGGTAAAAGCCATGCAGCTTGCCCTCTCCAGGGCTAATGCTGCACCGGGCTCCATGAATACTAAATTGCATTCCTTAAAACAAAGTCTTTACGATTTTGAAGAGCGCCTGGAAGGTAATAAGTCTAAAGACGAGATCGGGGAACGCACCAAACCAAGTGTAGGATCTCATCTAAGTGTGGCCAGACGAGGCATGTCTACCACATACGGACCTACACCTCTTCATAAAGAGAATCTGAACATTGCCAAAAGCATGTTAAACGGACTTTATAATGAGATAAGAACTGTGGCAAATACTACTATTCCGCAATTGGAAAAAGAATTAAAAGCTATGGGAGCACCCTATATTATTGGGCAGGGAATAGATTAATAATCTTTAAATAAATGGAAAAGAGCTGCCAATGGCAGCTCTTTTTTTATTTGGAACTATGTATCAGAATTTAAAATTCTTTCATCAGATCTGCCGTATCATACCACTCTGCAGTATGGACAATTTTGCCTTCCTCATTGAAGAACATCACTCCGTAATATTTGAGCATAGAATCTTTACCCGAAGACGCATGTTTAGACTTCCATAATCCGTAAACACGCACATCTCCATTGGGTTTCTGGTCTTCATCGAGCCCTGCATAATACAAAGCTTCTGTTAGTGTAATGTCATTATAGGCCTCCATAAAACCTTTCATTGCTTTTTCATACTCTGCTCTGGGAAGCGAGTCCTGACCTACACTGGGAGGTGACCAAATAAAATCATCGGTCAAATAGGAGCTCATTTTGTCAAAATCTTTGGCACAAAAAGCAGCCATAGTTGCTTTGACTGTTTCTACATTCTTTTGGAAGGTTTCCATGTTAGGGTCTGCAATAACCTCCATGACCATTTCTTCTGCAGGCTGTTGTTGTTTGCAACTAAAAGCGATCCCCGCTATCGCCAAAAAAATAAATACTTTTTTCATACTTCCTAAAATTTGGTTTACAATTGATTAATTATTTAATACTCTCTTATAAAGGTAGCATATAATTGACATTAACTGCTTATTAAAATGACAATAAACCTTTTTTAGCAGGCTCCAAAAAGATAGTGGTAATTGGCGGTTGAGTTTTGGTATTTGTTATTTCCTTAAGGCAGGGCTTCAAATTCCTTTCGTTTAGTATCGAACCACGCCTGCATATCTTCCGGTGATTTCATCAGCTCACGCATTTTTAGCATGGCTTTAAGATGTGCTTTATCACCTTTTTGAAACATTTCCATCCCATGCTTCTTGCTCATTTCTGCAATTTCTTCAAATGAATTGGCTTGAAATTTTTGATCACATGCCCCTCCCATGTCTTTACAAGTCATTGTTTTCATATGCTTCTTTTTTCAGGTTTATCGTAATCTAAAAGTCATTCATGAATTTTGATCCATTCAATGGTATTTTCCTCGGTGAGTTTAATTACTAGTGTTTTAGTTCTTATGGGCCAGAATCCAAGCTTTTTCTGGGATATCATGTAATACAGATGGCCTTCATTACTGCGGTCTGGTTTCCCAAGTAATACTAATAATTCATCTTTCGTGAGCTTTCTTATTGAATCGTTATAAACGATATCATGAAGCATTTGCTCTCTGTAAGGGTAGTCAGAATCTTCTTTGGTAAGCCACTTTGTTTTGTCAAATTTTACTTCGGAAGTCGTGCTTTCCAAATCTCCAGCAACTTTTTCGGCATTTCTATTACAGCCAATACAGATCAAAAAAACAACTACTAAAGTGAATCTGATTTGCATAACCATAAATTTGCCAGTCCTAATTTAGTCCACTTAGGATTGTAAACTTCTCTCCCATTACTAATTAGACGGAACCCAATGTCAAATTACGAAATCTTCCTCTAAATTAGTAGCTTAATTATTTAGTTTTCAATGGTAAAAAGAAAAACTAAGGTCTAGGTATCTGATGGTCATAACTCAATGCCTCTCTTAGTTTAAAAGTGTCGTGCTCTAAAATCCATACGTGTGTAAATTTGGCAGTACTCGTCCATCTGTCTTCATTCCCTTCTTCTATGATATAGAAATGATGCACGCCGTGTTGAATGGCCCCATAAAGAATCCCATTATTATAAAGCGGAAAAACAACCAGACTCCCTTGTTCTAATCTTCTGATAGGCTTTTGTTGAGGATTGGAGCAAATGTAATTTTCAACGTTTTCAAAAAAGAGCTTTCTGTCTTGTATTCCACTTTGATCATGATAGAATCTTAACTCCCGTGAGATCGAATTTTTAAGGGACAAACTATCACATTGATTAAATCCCTTTTCAAATAAAGTACTGTCTACCTTTTGTAAGGTGATAAAAAGTTCAGAAGTTGGATCTACCTGAGCCCAGGTGCTACTTGCCGCCAAAGCAAACAGGAGTAAAAGTGTATATCTCATTTTATTATTTTTCCCTTTATCCGGTACTTTGTTCCCTTTTATTGATGAAGTAATTATCCTGTCTTAATGTACAAAACACATATGGAAGATGAAAAAAGCCACCTACTTTCGTAGATGGCTAAGTATGAGTGTACTCTTTTATTTTAGATAATTATTCCTGGGAATACCCTAAGAAGTCAGTGCCTTAAAAATCAGCGTCTATATTCCCTTCGCCGATTGGTTCTTTTCCAGTTCTAACATGGCCTATTTTTAAGCTTTCAGAATAACTAAAATAAATAGGTTTTTCATTCCTTAAAAGGTCTATCACATTGGGATACATAGACAAAGGATAGCGTAAGTACACCAATTTATTTCTTTTGTCATAAGAATTTACGGGCACGCTTTTCCCGTCAGGATAGAAGTTTATCTGCAATACAAAATCATCGTCATGATAACATTTTACTAGGGCACGTGGGTATACTTTACTCTGATCGGACCCCCCTGATTGAAAGTGAACCCAATAAAGGTTTATTTCGCTGGTTATTAACTTCATTGTGTATAGTTTTTAGATTAGTTGATTAAGATACCAAGTTAAAGATTATTTCCCAAGATATATAGATGGATTTGGAAAAAAAGGATCGGAATTATGTTATTAGGGAAACTACAGTGCCTAAAAACCACTTTTTTGTTCAACACAACCGTCATAACTAAGGCTTATGAGCCGGTAGAAAATAAAAAAGCCACTTTTCCAGTTGACTTTTTCTGCTAGTACTTTTTGAAAGAAGGCGTATAAAAGTCATGTATCTAATACTAAATATTCCGGGATGGCGTCATAAGCAAAATGTACATTCATATTTGCAATAACCTCAGTTCTGTCAATAACCATGATGAATCCTCAGGTACATACATATATAAAACTTGCGGTCTATTTATAAGTGCCATTTGTCCTAATAGGAGTATAAAATCATTTCTATATTGTTAACATTATTTTAACATCTTAAACCGAACCTCCCATAATTTACTTCGTAGGTAAGGTCAAATAATAAAAACTAAAACAAATTTAAAATGAAAAAAACAACAAAGTTTTTGATTGGGCTTGGAACTCTGGTTATCACCGGATTAATTCTTATCGCATCCGATCATATTGATGCTCCTTCGTCTAGTGGTACTACGGCGGATATAGCAGATTTCTTTGCTTTTGAACCCTCTGAAGGTTCTAACAACACAGTTTTTGTGGTAGATGTGCAATCTAATGTCTTGCCCGATCTTGCTTATGGGACGTTTGATGAAGATGTTCTTGTCGAAATCAATATTGACCTGGATGATGATTTAGTGGAGGATATGGTTATTCAAGCTATCCCGCGTAACGGAAGAATGTACTTTTTTGGTCCGGCGTCACCGAGCCAAACAGGTTTAAATAGTGAAGTACTTACCGATTTCCCTCTGGGAGACGTTGAAATTTCCGCAGCATCGGCTATTGTGGAAAGTACCTCAAATGGCGTTTCACTATTTGCCGGCCCGCGACAAGATCCTTTCTTTTTCGACTTTTTCCAGTTTAATGCTGTCATTAATCCTGCTATGGATTCGGCACCCGGTGGATTTTCTGCCCCTGAGGATGCAGAGGACACTTTTGACGGAGCTAACACCTTGTCTCTTGTAGTAGAAGTTCCCAATAGTTTATTGGGCACGCCAACAGCTACGAATGCCTTGGGTTTAACAGTGTACAATACATGGGTAACAACAAATAGAAAACAATAATTAATTTTTAAAAACATAAAAATGAAATACAATAAACTTAAATACCTGATTTTTTCATTGGTGTTGATTGCCGCCTTTTCTTCATGCAATAACGATGATGACATGATGGCTATGATGCCAGAGGCTAGCTGTGAAGATGGCATTATGAATGGCACTGAGACGGGTGTTGATTGTGGAGGCACTTGTGCGCCCTGCGATACCATGTCCATGGATCCAGAATTTAGCGGAACATACGCACAAGTTGATTTTGTGGGACGCCCAGGAATCAACACTACCTTGAGTTTTGATATGGATGGTGAACCAAGTGTAAAAGATGCACATAACTTATCCATTCCATCTGAAATGGCAGCTAGTTTTCAAGCAGGGTTTCAGGCAAGATTAGAACAATATCACGATGTCTACGCCACAAAATTGGGTCTAGATCCCGCTGATGTAAATTATGAAGCCAATATTTTAGGATTGGATGCCGCTACTTTAACCACAGTTTTAGCAGCAGATATTTTGGAAGTGGCACCAGATTTACCCACGACGTATTTTGATCCGGGAACTGATAATGACAATGACGGTCGCATATTAGTGCCAGATGGAGATGAAGTAGCCTTAACAGGAAGAAAGCTTACCGATGATATCATCGATGTTTCCTTGATACTTTTCTTTGGAGGAGCTGAAGGTGACCGATTTAGCGGACAAGACACCAATATGGATGGTACTGCAGATTTACCCCGCTTAACTTCGGATGGAGTTGGATTTACAGGAGAAGTCCTCGCGAATTTTCCATATGTAGGCAATCCTGAATAACAATCGGGGGCTATGAAGAGGAGAAGGGGAGAGATCTATAATACTCTCTCCCTTTTTTAAAAATGAAATGTTTAAACTATTAAAGAAAAGTAAAATGAGACAGATCCTGGTTTTAGCTACAATTTTCATGGTAATTTCATGTTCAACCACAGAGCAAAAGTTCGCTACCAATCCTCAGGACTACAATAACTATTTGACTACTGAAGTACCGAATACCACATCTAAGTATTTTGAACTTTGGAATTCTAAGATTACGTCAGATAGCACCCAGTTACTAAGTTTTGGCAGTGTGGCCAGCGAATACACCCGATACTATCAAAATACAGGAGACATTAAATTTTTAAAGAATGCCGAAAAAGCATTGACAAAGGCCGTTGAAATTGCCGCTATCAATAAATCTGGGTATTACAGGGCTTTGGCCAGAAATTATATTGCCCAACACAGATTTAAAGATGCACTTAAAATGGCCATATCTGCGAGGCAATTGGGAAGTGGCCTAAAAGAATCACAGAGCTTGCTTTTTGATGTACATATGGAGCTTGGAAATTATAAAACAGCCAATAAATATCTGGATAGTATAAAAAATATGTCTGATTTTGGATACCTGATACGGGTTGCAAAATGGAATGACCACTTAGGGCATTTGGACACTACCATCTCTTTTATGGAAAAAGCGATCAAAAAAGCAGAATCAGCAAAAAACAGATCCTTAATGATCTGGACCTATTCTAACATTGCAGATTATTATGGTCATGCCGGAAGAATAGAAGATTCCTACAAATACTATATAAAAACTCTGGAGTTGGATCCAGGCAATGCATATGTAAAAAAAGGTATCGCATGGATTGTATACTCCTTTGAAAAAAACGGGAAGGAAGCATTGCGCATTTTAAATAAGGTGAACGAACACCATATCAGTCCAGAATACTATGTATTAAAAGCTGAAATTGCCCAATTTATGAATGATGACTATGCCGTTGCCCATAATTTGGATAGGTACTATAAAATGGTGCAAAATGAATCCTATGGCCAAATGTACAATGCCTATAACATAGAGTTCTTCATTGAGCAAACAAAAACCTACAAAAAGGCCCTGGACCTTGCCCAGCAAGAAGTTGACAATAGAGCCACCCCTGAAACCTTTAGTATGTTGGCCTATGCCCACCTAAAAAATGGAAATAAAGAAAAAGCCCTGAAAATAGTCCAGGAACAAGTAACGGGACAAACTTTTGAACCAGCAGTGCTTCTTCGAGTTTCAGAAATCTATGAAGCCTTCGGCATGGTTGACCAGGTTGCTGTCCTGAAAGAAGAATTGGCAGGAGCCATCTACGAGTTGGGGCCATTGTCTAAGGATAGGATTGAGGCCCTTTAAACACTGCAACTTGTTCGGTCCATTCTATTGTAAAACAAAAACTACTTAATTGATGAGATATCTTTGCATTCTATGCTGCTTTTTGCTTATTGGTAAAATGGCAGCCCAGGAAATCCATGGCAAATTACTAGATGAGTATAACAGACCCATTGAAGGAGCCTATGTTTTCAACATGAACTCCGAGTCACATGCACATACCGGCGAAATGGGTATGTTCAAAATAAAGGAAACACATAAGGGAGATAGTTTAAAGATTGGTTCATTGGGCTTCAAAAAAATAAGTGTATCCTTACGTGAACAAGATTTTGAAAAAAGCCTGATCCTTGTCCTCCAGGAAACTGCATTGGAACTGGGAGAAGTAATCATTAGTCCTAAAACCAATGCATTGTCCGTTCTCAGTAAGATTGATTTAATGGTGCAGCCCGTTGGTTCATCACAAGAAATCCTTCAAAAAGTACCAGGATTATTTATTGGGCAGCATGCCGGAGGTGGTAAGGCAGAACAATTATTTTTACGTGGATTCGACATTGATCATGGAACAGATATTGCCCTTGCAGTAGATGGAATACCTGTAAATATGGTCTCGCATGCGCATGGGCAAGGATACTCCGACCTTCATTTTGTTATTCCTGAAACCATTCAATATATAGATTTTGACAAAGGACCCTACGAGACTGGGAAAGGAAATTTTGCCACAGCCGGTTATGTCGATTTCAATACAAAGAGTGTGTTGGAGAAGAATATGGTGCAGTTCGAAATTGGCGATTTTGGATGGAACCGAAGCCTGGGGATGTTCAATGTAATTTCGGATCAAAAGGAAAATGCCTACGTTGCGGCAGAATTGCTACGTTCTGATGGTCCTTTTGAAAGTAGCCAGAATTTTTCGCGTATCAACCTATTTGGGAAATATACGGCTCATTTTAAGGACAACACCACTTTTTCCATGGCCGCATCCTTTTTTACAAGCACCTGGGATGCTTCCGGGCAAATTCCACAACGTGCAGTTGACGCCGGACTCATAAGTAGATTTGGTGCCATTGATGATACTGAAGGAGGGACCACATCGAGGGTCAATATCAATTTTGAGTTTCAAAAACAGCTAGACGAGGATAGCTTTTTTAAGGCAAATGCGTATCTCAGTAAGTCTGATTTCAACCTGTTTTCCAATTTTACTTTTTTTCTAGAGGATAAAGAAAATGGCGATCAAATTGAGCAAAAGGAATCCAGGAACCTATTTGGACTCAACACCGAACTGAAAAGAAATGTTGAATTTGGCAATACCAATTTTGTATTGCGATTCGGAAACGGATTTCGTACCGATTTTGTGGAGGGAAATGAACTGTCAAAGACTCTCAACCGAAAAACTGTGCTGGAGAACATACAGTTAGGAGATGTCACAGAAACCAATCTTTATAGTTTTTTGGAAGCCAAATACCAATTCAACAAGTTTACGCTGGTACCCGGAGTTCGATTAGATCATTTTGAATTTCGTTACATAGATCTTCTTCAGGAAAATTACCTTAACCAAGGAGTCAAAAAAACAAGGCTTTCCCCCAAACTAAATCTACTTTTTGATTACAATGAGGATCTACAACTCTTTTTAAAATCCGGAATAGGATTTCATTCAAATGACACAAGGGTTTCCGTGGTCCAAAGCGGAAAAGATGTTATTCCTGCTGCCCTGGGATTGGATATTGGGGCTATATTTCAACCCGGCTCACAATGGTTTCTCAATGTAGCACTTTGGTATCTCCACCTAGATCAGGAATTTGTGTATGTGGGTGATGCCGGGATTGTTGAACCAAGCGGGCGCACTGAACGTTACGGCTTAGATTTTGGGCTCCGCTACCAAATCAACAACTGGCTTTATCTAAATTCCGATATGACCTACACCAAAGCACGGAGTATTGACGAGCCCAGTGGGAACAATTTTATTCCCCTCGCACCAGATTATACAGTGTCTGGAGGAATAACAGTCAATGGACTGGATAGGTTAACCGGGGGTATTCGTTATAGATATCTGGATGACAGACCAGCCAATGAAGATAACTCCATTGTTGCCGAAGGATATTTTGTGGTAGATATGAACGCAAATTACAAATTGGGCAAAGGATTAGTTTTGGGTGTTTCCGTACAAAATCTTTTCAATACAGCATGGAATGAAACACAATTTGCAACTGTTTCGCAGTTGCGCAATGAACCCCAACCGGTAAACGAAATACATTTTACACCGGGAAGTCCCTTCTTTATCAAAGGAAGTATTCAATATACCTTTTAGGGGAATACGCTCTCCACTATTTAAGAGTTATAACAAAACATAAGAAACACCTTGAGATTGTTTTTCAAACTAATTTTAGATAAAAACAATGGGTCAGGAAGAAACGACTCCCAGCACGTAGAGCTGGTCCAAGGTAGGAAAGTCACTACCACCAGCAGGTTCTAAGGTAATACCAAAGGCTTGGGACTCGTTAGCATTTTCAAAAGCAAACACCTTGTTATCATCATCAATAAAATCTTCGAGCAAGCCCACACTGGTTGGCGTAAGAGGGTCTAGGGTCAATGACCACACCTGATAGGCCATTCCATCAGCAGGTTCGGGTAACCCTTGCGCATCAATTAATAGCTGCTTTTGTTCTTTGTTCCAGTAAGCTTTAGCGTATGAGCCTGGAGAAACGTTTTGTCCCCCTAAAGGAACCACGGTTATATTCTTGTCGCGTATTGCGTACAAAAGCTGGTTGGATTTTTCCAAGGAATTGTTTGCTTCAGAAATTTGGAGTTCCAATTGCTGCATTTCAGTTTCCGCAATTTGGACCTCTGTGCTAAGTTCTTGATTTTGGTTGTATAAATAAGCCAACCCAATGGTCAAAAGTGCGGAAGCTGCCCAACCCAGATAGGGGGTCCATAATTTCCTTTTACTATCCAACGGAATTATGTTGGTTTTTGGTGTTGTTCCTAACCTACTATTAATAGTATCGAAGGCAGGAACACTTTTTGGTGCTAAAGCTGCTGATAAGCCCATTAGAGCTTTTTCAATCTCAATGATCTCAGCTTCGATTTCTGGATATTCATTAGCATAGTTGGCCACTTCCTGATTTTCTTGCTCAGAAAGTTGACCAGCAACGTAGAGCTCCAAAATGCCCGATTCTATGTATGCCTTAATGTCCATTATGTATTTTTCATATTCTCCCTTAATTGGGAAATACAACTTCTATTTCTGGTTTTAACCGTTCCTACAGGAATATTCAGTGTTGCTGATACTTCCTTTTGGGTATAACCCTTAAAATAAAGCAGATCGATCAATTCAATACATTTTTGCTTTAATTTATTAATGAATAGCCCTAAGCGTTCAATGTTTATACCATTTTCTTCGCTTTCCTGAGGGTTCTCCAAAATACCTACGAAGTAACTTGTTGAAAGGTTCAGTTTTTGCTTTTTATAGGACTTTGAGCGCAATTCATCTATCGCGGCATTTCTTGCAATATTCACGATCCAGGTAAAAAATCTCCCTTTGGAACTATTATAGCTTTCAGCCTTATTCCAGATCTTTATGAATACATCCTGACAGATCTCCTCAGAAAGGGCACTGTTTTGCACTATTGCATTGATGACTCCGCAAATATTTCCTGCGTACATATTGTACAATTGCTCAAAAGCCACTTTGTCCTTACGCTGAAAACGCCCTACTAATTCATCAAGGTTCATGCATGTGTTTTAATAAAAGTAGAGAATAGATAAGTCTCTGCAAAACAGGGATTATACTGTGTTGAATGATCTTAAGCCAATCACTTTCCCTTCGTATTATGTAAAAATATATCTTTTGTTCATCAAATGAACAAAAGATGTCGTTCTTTCTTCTTTAAACTGTGAGATATAAAGACCAATCTTTTAAATGGCTTGTCTTTCTTCCTCCTCTAACTACTGGGCCTACTTACCTACCCATAGCGGGTAAACCGGCTTGGGAATTTCCATCCGCTTACTAATAAAAAAGCGCCACCGGAATGGTGGCGTATGAAGCTCCTACTCTTGGGCCTGCCTCTCGGCAGGCAGGCTTACCGCGAAAATCGCGGCACAGGCTTCTCGCCCAGGTTTTGAAAACAAAAAAGCCACCCACTTTGTGGATAGTTATGAATTATTTCGGGTATTGTATTACTCTGAGCGTATTCCTCAGTATAAGTTTAAGCATCCTTTTCCCCTGATTTGTTTTAAAGTACTTTTCTCTGCGTTGTGCATCCTGTTTGCTTAGGTAATATTCACAAAAAATCAGACGAAGCGGTCTGCGTTTTGAGGTACTCTTTGTCTTGCCGGCATTGTGGTTTTTTAGTCTCTGCTCAAGCTTAGTCGTATAACCGTGATAAAGCAATAAGTCTTTTTCACTCTGTAGGACATAAACGCAGTATGGTAATATCATTCTTCAATATACCTCATGATTCCGAAAGACTTTTGCAACAAAAAAAGCTCATGGAATGTTCCATGAGCTTTAATTTTAGATGGCTATGAAGTAGAACTGGCGTTCACTACATAGCCATAAAGCGAGCTTGTCTCTGCTTTATGGCTCCTCCTCTTGGGC
>NZ_CAMYKH010000049.1 GCF_947258935.1 uncultured Muriicola sp. | reverse complement strand
TTATGCAGGGGAAACCGCAGAGGTGATTCGTATATTAAGAGAAGAATTTGATTTGTTACCTTTGGCTAATGATCCTTGGGATCCTGATACATCCGACTTTATTGTAGACCCCGACACTATTATTTCAAGGGGATTAGGCGCAATTGATGTGCTTTTCCCGATTGACAGAATTCTACCTCCGGAGCCGCCCGCTTCACCGATGTCGGCTCTTATAGACTATTTTGATATTATTAAATCAGCACAAGCTTTATATACACCTTTTACATCTGGTGCCCTGGAAGAAACAGGGGAGGCGATTACCCAGGGAGATGCAGCACAAAGTTCAGATATTGTACGTGAATCTTTTCGGATCGTTACCCCGGCGGATGTTACCCCGGAGGGCATTGTTATTACCCCGGAGAGTAGCCGGTCAGTAGACGGAACGGGGGTAAATATTGTTCTGTTTTCAAACAGCTTTGACGCGAACCCACCAGAACCAGGTCAACCAACCAATGAAGCAATAGATGTGGGCAATGGAGATCTGCCTGGCACTGCAGGTAACGGAAATCCTAATGGATATGATACTCCGGTCCAGATTATTAAAGACTATCCTTTTAGCTTTGGGATTATCTCGGATGAGGGCAGGGCAATGGGTCAATTGGCACATGATATGGCACCGGGAGCCAAAATCACCTTTCGCACAGGAGTATTATCCCCCAGAGATTTTGAGGTAGGTATTCAAAATTTGGATAGTCTTGGGTATACAACAATTGGAGTAGATGATATTACTTTTCCGGGGGAACCTATGTTTGGAATAAGTAATATAGGAAAGGCTATTCAGAAATTTACTAAGAATGGTAATAACTATTTTACTTCTGCCGGCAATTTCTACGATAATGCCTATCAGGCTATTTTTCAATCATCTGTAGGTGCTAACATCCCGGATTTTGTTACAGATCCTGACGCTGTTGCTCATGTGTTTGGCACTCCAAATGGTTCAGAAGATATTTATCAAAGATTCAGCGTTAAAAATGGCGAAACCTATATGATAGTCCTGCAATGGGCCGAAGACTTTGCCTCCCAGAATAACATATTGGGTGCTAATTTCGATCTGGATTTTTGGGTGGTAGATGATCAGGAGCGCTTGCTGGTCGGCAATAATTACTATAATGACAATGATACAGAGATTGAGGAAGACGGGAGAGATCCTATTGAGTATATAACTTTCAGGGCCACCGCAGATGGAGAAGCCAATTTTATGATCACAAGTGCCAACGGGGATCCTGGTTCTTTGCCTTTCAGATATATTATCTTTGTGGCGAATAATCTTGAGATATTAGAGTATTTTGATGGTGCCTCTACCATTATGGGACATCCCATGACTCCGGAAGCTTTTGCTATTGGTGCGGTAGATTTTCGTAAAGCTGCAAGTCCCGAACCTCAGGTTTTCTCTTCCTATGCAGGGACCCTTTCGGACGGAAACTCTACTGAAGTTATTTTGTCTTCTTTTGACGGGGTTAATACCAATGTACCTACCATTGGGCAGGATTCCGTTGCAGGGATACCGGTAGATGGCGATGAGTTTAAGAACTTTTTTGGCACCTCCGCCTCAGTGGTACACGTAGCCGCGGCCTTTGCATTAATGAAGTCTGCTATACCCTCCTGGTATGGAACAGAATCTGTAGATTCTGTCGATATTCTTCAAAAATTTATAGCTACGGCTATCCCGGCTGGTAATCCGGACCAGACAGGTGCCGGAGTAATCAATGCAGCGGAGGCATTTAAGCTGATTGCAACACAGACCGGGGTCATTAAAGAGTTTACGACAGAATTTACATCGGAGGAAGGCTCCGTAATTAGTGCCGATGAATTTGAACTAACCCTGAACGGGCTTTATTTTCCGCAAGATCCTAAAGTACTCTATGGCGAGGAAGAATTAGAAATTGTCTCGACAACTGACACCGAAATAATAGCCCTTGTCGGTCCTTTTACAGGAAATGAACCTGTAACTGTATTAACCAATTCAACGGTACCAAAAGGTACAGATGGAGGCAAGTCAGACCCCATTTATTTACTAGACAATAAAGTGGCCATCAATGTTATTGCCAATGATATAACCATAGAATACGGAGAGGACTATGAGGATCTTTTTGGCTTTACGGTTGAGGGCCTTCCGGAAGATGTAGAAATTGGTGTAGATCTCCCTGATATTGTTTTCACCACTACAGCCGTCCCTCCTTATCCCAGTGTACGCAATGGGGTAAAGTACAATATTTTCCCAGCCTTTGATGAAGAAAATGCTACCGATGTCCAGCGGGATTCCTTGGAACGCTATGTGGTTAATTATAAAACTGGCCTTTTAGCAGTTACTAAAAAGGACCTCACCATTACACCGGATACGATAGTGACCACCTATGGTGAGACCATTAACATTAAATTAGATTATCTGTATAATATACTGGGAATAACAGATACTTTGAGTTTCACTAATTCGATTAGGGCCGCGCATACTTCTACATTTGATATTGAAAATAACCTGGCAATAATCAATGGATTTAAAGCATTGGTTAATGACGAAAAGCTAACAATATTAGATACATTGGAAAATAGTAGTTGGATAGCTACAAACAGGACCATTGAAAATGGATTTAAAGCCCTGGTGAATCAAGGGAATTTATTAAACCTGAACCCTACCCATTTTGATGATTATTCGGATTATCTGACAAACGGGTTTAAGGCCCTGGTAAACGATTTTAAAGCCCTGGTGAATAGTGAGGACTTGTTTAATAACGTTGCTTCTATTGGATCTATTCAAAATGGTTTTAAAGCGTTGGTAAATGATGAAGAAAGTAATGCAGGCGGTAGTGATGATACGAATGATTATTCCGAGGTATTTGCCATCGCTTATGATGGAGATGGGGATAGCCCTATTTCACAATTTTATTCCTTGAACTTAATTACAGGACTTGAAGCTACGGGTCCCTCAGAATTTCAATATTCCTTCCCAGGTACATTGTTGAGCCCCATAGCATACAATTTTAGTATTACATATGGACGTGGTATTATTACTGTCGAAAAGGCTGAACTAACAGCAATTATTGGAGATTTGGTTATAGATGAGGGGACTAAATTAGAGGAGATAGATACTTCCCTTATTAGCTATGATATAGATGGGTATGTCTATGATGAATCTGTAGAAGAAGTTTTCCCGGATGGTATTCCCTATGTTTTTGAAGATGCTAATGGAGTGCCGTATACCGAGGAGGCCCCCCCGGGTGTTTATTTTATCAAGATAAAGGAACCGCTAAATTATACTTTTGATGAAAACACCCAAAAAGGGGTACTATATGTAAACCCAACGGGTAATTACCTTCGCAAAATACGAACCTACCTGGATTGTGTTGAAGAAGATTTTACAGAAGGGACTTTAGATTATATAGCCCATTACCGGTATGAAAACCCTAATGATGAGACTATCTATATTGCGGAAGGACCCGAGAATCAGTTAACAGGGCCCGCAGAGTACAGTGGTGAACTGCCCTTTATCTTTTTGCCAGGGCAGGGTACCTTCCAAATTCGGTTTGATGGAAATACAATGAAATGGGAACTCACCAGCAGGGATAGCACTCATAAGAGCTCAACTACCACCAGTTCTAATGCAAATTCGAATAGATGTGATGCGGTAAATTCAGAAACCGAAAGTGGGATCGCACCATACATTTTGTATCCTAATCCGGTGAATGGGATGTTGTATATTGATCAGAATAATATGGAGTTAGTTACTCTCGATGTTTTTGATATATATGGAATTTTATACCTTACCCAAACATTGGATGGGCGTAATGGGCCTACTACTCATGAAATAAACATGAGTGCATGTAGAAACGGAATGTATTTTATCCGATGTACCAACGGTGACGATGTTCAGGTGTATAGCGTCGTAAAAGAGTAAATAAATTTGAAGGCCTATGATCATACATAAAAAGAACAGTTGCCTTTGGATATTCCTGGTACTGTTTGGACTTGCATCATCATTCTTATACGGACAAACTGCCGAGATTGACAGCCTTAAAAAGGAGGTCCAAACCGGTAAGCAAGACACGGCAATGGTTAACACTTTGATTAACTTGAGTCTGGTTGTGTTAAGCAATGAGGATATAGATAATTCTCTGGCATATGCCGAAAAGGCGAATATACTTGCCAAAGAAATCAATTTTCGTAAGGGTCAGGCGTATGCACAAAAATATATAGGCTTGGCCCATTACTACCAGGGAAATTTCCTTTCGGTAATGGACTATTGGACCAAATCTCTGGAAAGTTTTGAAGCGGTTAAGGACACCACCGGCATGGCCAATATTTTAAATAATTTGGGCGGTGTTTATCTAAGTCAGGGAGGCAATGATAAAGCACTGGATTATTATTTAAAGTCGCTTTACTATGCCGAAAAAATAAAGGATACGTTTCGGATCACCTCAGTATTACCCAACATTGGTGCCGTCTATGGTGACATGAAGGATTACGAGAAAGCACTTACATATTTTAATCAATTAGAGGCATATTTGCCCAGTATAGCGGACCAACAGATCACCACATATTATTTAATGGGGGTTGGCGAAATCTATAATAAAATGCTGGATTATGAAAGTGCATTAGATTCCTATCACAAAGCCTTACCCCTAAGTGAGAATACGGGAGATTATTCGCATATTCTAAAAGAATTAGGTACCATAGAATTTAAAATTGGAAACGTAGAAAAGGCCATTGAGTATTTAAACCTGGCATATGAAACTGCTAAAGTGAAAAATCAACAATTAGAGACACTTAATGCTCTTATTGGTCTTGGGAGTATATATCAGGAAACAAATTATCAGAAAGCGGTGGCTTTTTACAATGAAGCAGAGACTTTGGCCTTGGAATTGGAAACTAACAAAGGATTACGAGATATCTATGATGGCTTGTCCAAGACAAATGCGGCGGTAGGGAATTATGACAAAGCCTATGCTTACCAGGCCTTATTTCTTGCTAGAAAAGATTCGATCTATAATCTGGAAACAGATGACAAGATCAGAGGCTTGCAATTTGATTTTGAAAATCAAAAGAAAGAGGATGAAATTGGATTGTTAGAACAGGAAGCGCAGATCGCGGAACTGGAGGCCAAACGGCAGCAATACGTTATTTATGGTACTATTTTGGGTTTATTGCTTGTTTTTGTTCTTGCAATAGGTTCCTATAAACGATACCGGTATGTTAAGAAAACTAACAAGATCATAGAAGTTGAGAAGGAAAGGTCCGAAAAATTATTGTTAAACATCCTACCTGAGGAAACCGCTCTCGAATTAAAAGAGCACGGCAAGGTGGCGGCCAAGAAGTTTGAATCTGCTACTATTCTGTTCTCCGATTTTAAAGGCTTTACCAGTTACGCACAAAACCTGTCTCCGGAAGACCTGGTGCGTAGTGTGGATTACTACTTCTCCAAATTCGACCAGATCATGGATAAATACGATCTGGAAAAGATAAAGACCGTTGGGGATGCGTATTTGTGCGCCGGGGGCTTGCCATTCCCTACCACAGACCATGCTTTAAAAATGGTGGAGGCTGCTTTCGAAATAGCCCAGGTGATGGAAGACATGAAAACCAATCCTCAACCGGGTATTGTTTCCTTCGATGTGCGGATTGGGATCAATACCGGACCCGTAGTGGCCGGAGTAGTGGGCCTAAATAAGTTTGCTTACGATATCTGGGGAGATACGGTAAATGTCGCTTCCCGTATGGAAACCATGTCCGAACCCGGCCGAATCAATATCTCCGAGAATACCTATAAGCTTATAAAAGATGTCTACGATTGCGAATTCAGAGGGAAAGTAGAGGTAAAAAATAAAGGAAAGATGGAGATGTATTTTGTGAATGGAAGAAAAATTATCAGACACGCCAAAACGAAGAAAGAAGTAAATGTGTAACTTAGAGCTATCTAAGTAGATGAATTTAATGAAGAGACAGGATCCAAATAATTATTGGGAACAACTAGAACGCCTAGAAAAATTGATACGTGCTTCAGAATTAAAAGCCGGGGTTCTTTTCTCTTTTCACAGTCTTATTTTAGGGTTGTTTGCGGAGCGGCTCGATTTTTTTGAGCCTATGTTCCAGGGCAATTGGTTGTTTACCGCCTTTACAGGTATCTGGTTGCTATGTGTGCTGACGTCTGTTTATTATTGTTTTAAATGCTTTATGCCAAGAATGGAATTGAAGTACGATGATAATGTATTCTTTTTTAGAGATGCCGTTAAGGCATTTGGCAACTCGGATGAATACACTAAAAGGTTAATTGATATTTGTGGCAGTGAAGAGGAATTATACACTCAATTAGCTGAACAGATTCATGCAGAAAGTAAGATCATCGCGAATAAATTCGGGAGTGTTCAAAAGTCACTCCGATTTTTTGCCCTGAGTTTTATCTTTGCCATCTTAAGCCTCATCATAGGTATAATACAAATTGCTAGCTAAAAATCGTCACAAGCATGACGGGATATTTGAAATTAAGGCGACATGCGTTGCGTATTTTACATTCTGAGTTATCGGAGCAGTTATGTTATCATGGAATCTCACATACTTTGGATGTTTTACGCGTTTGTAATCTTTACATCCGCAGAGAACAATTAAATCGAGAAAAGGCAAAATTATTAAGAATAGGTGCCTTGTGCCATGATATTGGGTATACCGTTTCCGATGAGGACCATGAACAAGAAAGCGCAGAATTAGCAGCAACGCTTATGACCCAATATGGATTTACAAAGAATCAAATTTCAACGATAAAAGATCTGATCCTAGCCACCAAGATCCCACAAACTCCCAAAACATCTCTGGAAAAAATACTCTGTGATGCCGATCTCGATTATTTAGGTAGAAAAGACTACTATGAGATCAGTAACAAATTATATAAGGAAATGAAGACCTTTAACCTTGTTCTCAACAAGGAAGAATGGAGAAAAATTCAGATCTCCTTTCTTGAGAAACACAAGTACCATACGCCATTTGCCAGGAAGAACCGTAAGCCGGGTAAAGAAAGGCGCCTGCAGGAATTAAAGGGGCAAAAGAACTGATTGCCAAGCTAATTAATTGGGATCTTTATTCCTCAGGTAGTTCTGCTCCATATAGAAAGTACCGTATGGCAAGAGTGAAGCAAGGAAGAATTTAAAATAGGTTTTCATACCCCATTGCTGTTGCCGGCAAAACACATAGGCCAGGATTATAAAGGCAATAAACAAAAAGCCGTGTATATAACCGATATAGATATTGGGTTCCCTGATGTTTGCCCAATATTTTAAGGGCATGCTAAAACCAAATAATAATAAATAGGAGATCCCTTCCAGAATGGCCAAAAGACGTAAGGTCTGCAACATTCGCTGTTCTAATTATAAATGAATGACTTCCCCATAAGCATCGGCTACTGCTTCCATAACGGCCTCACTCATGGTAGGGTGGGGGTGCACTGTTTTTAGGATCTCATGGCCGGTTGTTTCCAGCTTACGTCCAAGAACAGCTTCTGCGATCATATCTGTAACTCCGGCACCAATCATATGGCAACCAAGCCATTCTCCATATTTGGCATCAAAAATGACCTTTACAAATCCCTCTGAGTTTCCTGAAGCCTGTGCTTTTCCACTCGCAGAGAAAGGAAATTTCCCAACTTTAATATCGAGTCCTTTCTCAATAGCTTGTTTTTCTGTAAGTCCCACAGAAGCTATTTCCGGGAGGCAATAGGTACATCCGGGAATATTGCCGTAGTCTAAAGGTTCTACATGCATTCCTGCGATCTTTTCCACGCAAAGTATCCCTTCGGCAGATGCCACATGAGCTAGTGCAGGTCCCGCGGTTACATCACCAATAGCGTAGTAGCCCGGAATGTTGGTTTGATAAAAGTCGTTCACCAGTATCTTGTCCCTGTCTGTAGCGATTCCAACCTCTTCGAGGCCTATGTTTTCTATGTTTGTTTTGATTCCTACGGCCGAGAGTACTACATCGGCTTCTATGATCTCTTCACCCTTGGGCGTCTTTACAGTTACTTTTACCCCATCGCCAGAAGTGTCTGCCTTAGTAACCTCAGATGAGGTCATTATTTTAACACCAGCTTTCTTAAAACTGCGTTCAAGTTGTTTGGAGATCTCTTCATCTTCTACAGGAACTACATTTGGCAAAAATTCTACTACGGTTACCTCAGATCCCATGGCGTTATAAAAGTAGGCAAATTCAATACCTATGGCCCCACTACCTACTACTACTAATTTTTTTGGTTGTTTTTCAAGGGTCATAGCCTTCCTGTAGCCTATGATCTTTTTTCCATCCTGTGGTAAGCTGGGTAATTCCCTGCTGCGAGCCCCGGTGGCTATAATGATATGAGATGCACTGTATTCGGTCTCTTTCCCATCTTCTGCAGTAACTTTCACCTTTTTTCCAGCTATTACTTTTCCAAAACCATTGATGACGTCTATCTTGTTCTTCTTCATAAGGAACTGCACTCCTTTGCTCATTCCCTGGGCCACGTTTCGGCTGCGCTTCACAACAGCATCAAAATCTTTATCAGCACCTTCTACTTTTAAGCCGTAGTCTCCGGCATGTTTTAGGTATTCAAATACCTGCGCCGATTTTAAAAGGGCTTTGGTAGGGATACATCCCCAATTAAGGCAAACCCCTCCAAGGCTTTCTTTTTCAATAATAGCGGTTTTGAGTCCCAATTGGGAAGCTCTGATCGCGGTTACATATCCTCCGGGTCCGCTCCCTAAAACAATAACATCGAAAGTGCTCATCTAATTTTATTTTTGTAGATCTGTTGTACTAAGGGGGCAAAGTTACAAAACCAAAACGAAACGTTTTTTATTTAAATGTACCGTTTCTAACAAAGAAATTCCACCCAAGAACTATAGGCTAGCCTCGATATAAATAAAATAGATAAGTGAGGTATAGGTAAGTTACTCTACAGGAACAAATTGCAAGGCTGCCCCATTGATACAATGGCGTTTCCCGGTAGTTTCTCCTGGACCATCATTAAAAACATGGCCAAGGTGCCCGCCACAAACAGCACAGTGCTCTTCGGTACGTTCATAACCAATTTTATAGTCAACATCATAGGCCACATTGCCTTCAATTGCCCTGTCAAAACTGGGCCAGCCCGTTCCGGAATCAAATTTATGTTCACTGCTAAAAAGTGGTGTTTTACAACCTGCGCAGACGTAGGTTCCGGGCTTCTTAATGTTGAGCAATTCACTGGAGCCAGCATTCTCCGTACCGGCCTTTCTAAGTATATAGAATTGCATATCGGTAAGTTCTGCACGCCATTCTGCTTCTGTTTTTGTTATAGGATAGGTATTTTCAGCAGTTTCAGAACCCGATGCGGTTTTGTCCTTTATTTCCTTTTCCTGTGAAACGCCTTTGCAATTAATAGCCAAAAGACATATTCCAATGAGCATAATTTTTTTCATAGCAATTTTTTCTACTAGTCGTTATTTTTCCCAATTCCTTTCAAAAATAGGCAATAAAAAATCCCCTGTAAAGAGCTACAGGGGATTAATAAGGTGTAGTCTGTTAATTTAATATGATCCGTTGTACCTCATTTTCTGACACCTTGAGCGCACGCATAACGGCGTCTATGTTGGAGGTGTCTAACTTCCCGGTAGAACCATATTCTGCCGGTACTATGGCGATCCTAAATATCTGATCATCCGTATCTCCTGGCATCAGCAGGCCAAGATCGAAGTCGGATTCAAGAAAAACACTGACATCAAAAAAAGTGTGATCAAAATTGTATTGTAGTATCCCTTCATCTAGTAATCTGGTTTGAGGGAGGAGTCGCCAGATATCCACAGGATCTCCATTTCCATCTTCTGCCTGATCCCAGAGAATATAGACAAAAACGAGATCGGATTCAAAAACTTCCACTGAGGTAGGAAATTCATAGAACAACGTATACTCATTTGCAGGAGTAAAACTTCCTTCAATTTCAAAGACTGTACCCAGGATGTTTATCCCGTCTTGCCCGTCAAAGCCATCAAGTCCATCAAATCCGGGAGGACCGGGAGGGCCTGCAGGGCCTTCACAAGAGATCATAAATAGTACGGCGAGTGCGCTAAAAAAGAGTGACATTTTTTTCATAATTGATACCTTTTTCTATTATCTGAACAACAATATTCAGATTGGGGTTTGTTTAGATTTTAAATATGTTTTAGTATAGTTACAAAAAGCGTTCCAAAAAATTCCATTATCTTAATTCGCCACTAAATATACCTAGTAAATTTATGGGATTAAGAAGATTCTTTTGGGTAATATTTTCTATTTTTAGCCAAAACCAAATGAACCAACTATGCCAATGAAACAGGAGAGGGTTATAATTGAAAATATGAGTCCGCAACTTGAGTGCGGAACCTATTTTATAAAGCGTATTGTAGGCGAAATAATAACAGTATACGCTGATGTGATAGGCGATGGACATGATGTAGTACAGGCAGATGTTGCATTTAAGCATGAAAGCGAAAAATCCTTTTCCACAGTGCGTATGGACCATCTTGGCAATGATGTGCACGGGGCAAGCTTCAAGGTTGCAAAACAAGGATTTTATGATTACAAAGTAGAAGCGTGGGTAGATAATCCGCTAAACTGGCAACATGGTATCGAAGCCAAGTTAAGGGATCATCAGACAGTTACCAGCGAATTGCTAGATGGCATTCAATACCTCAAACCCCTGTTAAAAAGCGTTGCTTCAAAAGACAAAGCATATATAGAACAGCTTATAGATGGCTTTCAGGATAAAGGGAGTTATGATCTGGCTATAAAAGAGGCGGTGTCTAAAAAGCTCCATGATCTTTTTGTAAAAAACCCACTAAGGACCTTGGTGAATTCCAGTAGGATATTAAAAGTCTATGTGGATCGTGAAAAGGCTAGATTTAGTACCTGGTATGAGTTCTTTCCACGATCAACAGCGAGTGTAGAAGGTGCCCACGGTACTTTCAAAGATGCGGAGAGGCTGTTACCAAAAATTGCAGCCATGGGCTTTGATACCGTTTATTTACCGCCAATACATCCTATTGGAGAAGTAAATAGGAAGGGAAAAAATAATGCGACCGCCGCCCAGGAGGGAGATAGCGGGGTGCCATGGGGAATTGGTTCGCGCCTCGGCGGACATAAATCCATCCACCCGGAATTAGGCACAGAAGCAGATTTTAAAAACTTTATTAATAAAGCCGCTGAATTTCAGCTAGAAGTAGCAATGGACCTGGCATTTCAGGCGGCACCAGATCACCCGTATACCACTACCAATCCGGAATGGTTTCGGAAAAGACCGGATGGAACTATGCAATACGCGGAAAATCCGCCAAAAAAGTATCAGGATATTGTAAACTTCTATTTTGAATCTAAGGCATACAAGGAATTATGGCAGGAGTTACTCGATGTTACGCTGCATTGGATAGGCTTTGGCATCAATATCTTCAGGGTAGATAATCCGCATACAAAGCCTTACTATTTTTGGAATTGGTTGATTTCTGAGGTAAAGAAAAAGCATCCGGATGTTTTGTTTTTAGCAGAGGCCTTTTCAAGACCAAAAGTAATGCAGGAACTGGGCAAACAGGGCTTTTCACAGTCTTATACCTATTTTACCTGGAGGGTACACAAACACGAGCTCATGGAATATATGACCGAGCTTACTCAATCTGAGATGAAAGAGTATTACCGACCTAATTTCTGGCCCAATACCCCGGATATAAATCCATATCATCTCCAGGGAGCCAATGACAGTATGCATCTAATCCGGTACGCTCTGGCGGCCACCCTATGTGGTAATTTAGGGATCTATGGTCCTGTTTATGAGTATATGATCACCGATGCCATGCCGGGAAAAGAGGAGTATTTGCATTCAGAGAAATATGAAGTGCGGTTTTGGGATTGGTCTATTGAGAACAAGATCACACATTTAATAACAAAACTTAATCATATACGCAGGAACCATGCGTCCTTGCAGCAAACAAACAATATTCAGTTTTGCCCTATTGAGAACGATAAATTGATGGCCTTTTATAAATGGGATGATGACAGAACAGACGAAATACTGATCATTATAAACCTCGATCCCTATTATGCTCAGCAGGGAATGGTGCAATTACCCCTGAACCAATTGGGTATAGAAGAGGGAAGACCCATACGGATGCACGATCTCATCACGGACAATAGTTACCTTTGGTACAGTGAGTGGAATTTTGTGGAGCTTCCGGCAAGTCTCCCTTTCCATGTCTTTCAAATTAAAAAATAAAAATGGCCAACAAAAAGCAGGAGTCATCTCTGGAACCGCCCTATGTCTTTGACGTAGAGTGGGAAAACCTAATGGATGACAAAAAGTTTATAGATGCTTTCCTTTCTGAGATCCTGGAAGATTACGTGGTGAAACAACGTTGGTATGGGGGAAAAAGTAGTAAACTTAAATATATTGAATTACAGGAGTACTTTAGGATACAGCAAAAAGGGGAAGTATACTACGGCCTATTGCTTGAAGTAAACTTTGAGGAGGCCTTTTATCAACATTATTTTTTACCTATTGCATTTGTATCTGATGAATCTTTTGCTGAAAAGGATCGGATCCTTCCATTGAGTATTAAGGGACAAGAGGGCTTTATCATTGATGCGCTCAATCTGGAGGCATTCCGCAAACTTGTCTACGAACGTATCATTACTGCGGAGCCTAATGATACTACCAGGGTGCAATACCACCAGAGCCTTACCTTTCACGGTACGCCATACGAGTCCTCAAAATTTATGGGCTTGGAACAGAGCAATACATCCATCATCATCAATGGAAAATCTGTGATCAAATTTTTCCGGAGGATCTATGCAGATAAGAACCCGGATTATGAAATGAGCCGATTTCTCTCGGAAAGAAAGGGGTATAAGAATACCCCGGCCTATCAGGGGAGTCTAAGTATTATAGATGCCGATTTTGTCAGTATTACCATTGCTTTGATGCAGGAGTTGGTGCCTAACCAGGGCGATGCCTGGGATTTTACACTAAAAGAACTTCACAAAGTGTTTAATAACCTGGAAAACAAACACATCAATATTGATCATTTGCCCTCCGTACCTTTGTTTACTCGACTAAAAATAAGTGACGTACCACCGCAGATCATTGACTGGGCCGGTCTTAATATCTTTTTAAAGTTACAGGTACTGGCAAAAAGAACGGCAGAAATGCATATTGCCCTGGGATCAGAATTTGAGGATACAGCATTTACACCTACCCATTTTACGGGTGATTATGAAGTTTGGCTAAAAAATAGGTTACTGTACCAATTTCAAAATAGATTAAATACAGTAGAGAATAATTTACATCGTTTAAAGGATCTCTCACTGGAATTGGCTACTGAATTTTTGGAACGAAAAAATGAGATCCGAAAGCGATTTGTGGATTTTGACTGGACGAAGTTGAAAGGAGAACGCCTTAGGGTACATGGAGATTATCACCTGGGACAAGTATTGGTAAAGGGCGATGATTTTTATCTACTCGATTTTGAGGGTGAGCCGGAAAGTACAATAAGGGACCGCAAGGTAAAACAACCACCACTTAAAGATGTAGCTGGTATTTTTAGGTCATTTCATTATGCCATCTATGCCACCATCTTTAACAATGAGGAGAGTTACCCATATTCGCGAGAAGATCTGTTTAAAGCTGGGGAGATCCTTTACAATTATTTTGTCGGTGTCTTCTTTGAAACCTATGTAGACTTAATTCAACAGCATAATATCAATATTGGGTATAATCAGGAGCGTATCTTTATCCTGAAATACTGTATGTTGGAAAAGGCGGTATATGAATTGGGGTATGAAATGAACTCAAGACCTTTATGGGCGGTAATTCCCTTGCAGGGTATCATGAGTATTATTAACGAATATAACTAACTAAAACAATATGGATAACGTTGTAGTCCACAGTTTATTTACTGAATTTGACATCAATTTGTTTAAGGCTGGCAAGCACTTTAAGCTTTATGAGAAATTGGGGTCGCATCCCATGGAGGTAGGCGGTGAGAAAGGAACTTATTTTGCGGTTTGGGCTCCTACAGCCAAAGCTGTATCTGTAGTAGGTGATTTTAATTATTGGTTAGAAGGTGATCACAAACTTTTTGTGCGATGGGATGCCAGTGGGATTTGGGAGGGATTTATCCCCGGCGTGATGCCCGGAGCCAAATACAAATACAAGATCCATTCCAATAATCAGGATATAAAAACTGAAAAGGCCGACCCCTATGCGAGGTATTGCGAACATCCACCCAATACAGCCTCTATTGTTTGGGACAAGTCCTATAAATGGAAGGATAAGAAATGGATGACCTCCAGGAAGTCACATAACAGTTTAGATAGCCCATACTCTGTTTATGAGGTTCATCTGGGATCCTGGAAAAAGAATGCAAAAAATGAGTTCCTCACCTATGAAGAACTTGCCAAAGATCTGGTAGCCTATGTAAAGGAAATGAATTTTACTCATGTGGAATTGATGCCGGTGATGGAATATCCATATGACCCTTCCTGGGGGTATCAACTCACAGGATATTTTGCCCCCACTTCCCGATTTGGTGAACCTGAAGGGCTCAAATTGTTGATAGATGCTATGCATCAAAACGGTATTGGAGTTATCCTGGATTGGGTGCCTTCACATTTCCCGGAAGATGCGCATGGCCTCGGATTTTTTGACGGATCTGCCCTTTATGAACACCCGGACAAAAGACGTGGATACCACCCGGATTGGAAATCCCTGATCTTTAATTATGGCCGAAATGAAGTACGGGCATTTCTTATTAGTAATGCCATATACTGGTTAGATCAGTTCCATGTAGACGGATTACGGGTAGACGCCGTGGCTTCTATGCTGTATCTGGATTATTCCAGGGAGGAAGGAGAATGGGAACCCAATATATATGGAAATAATGAAAATTTGGAGGCCATCTCACTCATTAGGGAGCTAAATGAAGAGGTCTACAAAAATTTTGATGGAGTGCAGACCATTGCGGAAGAATCTACCTCTTTCTCCATGGTCTCCAGGCCAGTGAGTCTGGGTGGACTAGGGTTCGGAATGAAATGGATGATGGGATGGATGCACGATTCCCTGGAGTATTTTAAAAAGGAACCCATCTATAGAAGACATCACCAGAACGATCTTACCTTTAGTATGACCTATGCCTTTACTGAGAATTT
>NZ_CAMYKH010000048.1 GCF_947258935.1 uncultured Muriicola sp. | reverse complement strand
AAAATGTATTTTTGTGTACAAGGAAAAAGAAATGACACAATCCGAAGAAAATTATCTAAAAGCTGTGTACCATCTGGAAGATTCAGAGACGGGCACCGTAAACACCAATTCCATTGCTGAGTATATGCAAACAAAGCCTTCATCTGTGACGGATATGGTAAAAAAATTATCGGATAAAGGCCTTCTGAACTACAAAAAGTATCAAGGTGTTTCCCTTACAAGTACGGGCTCAATAAAAGCCCTGACCGTAATTCGTAAACACAGATTATGGGAGACATTTTTAGTCGAAAAACTAAATTTTGCCTGGGATGAGGTTCACGAAGTAGCTGAACAACTGGAACATATAGAAAGCGAAAAACTTATTAATGAATTAGACAGGTTGCTGGGTTTTCCAAAATCTGACCCTCACGGGGACCCTATTCCGGATAAAAACGGCGAATTGGAGAAACAACATACTCATATCTTAAGTGTGTTGCCTATAAATTCATCTTCAATTTGTGTGGGTGTCAGGGATACCTCAGTGTCTTTTCTTAACTATTTGGACAAGAATAAAATAGCCCTCGGTGACGAGATTCATATTTTGGAAAAGGAGGCTTTCGATGACTCAATTCATATAAAAATTAGGGATAGAAAACTTCATTTATCCAACAGAATAGCCTCTAATCTCTTAATGAAATAGTCTTATGGCCTTGGAACAGATCATTACTTACTTCGAAACAATTAACCCAATTTTAGCGGCTTTATACGCCACTCTATTTACCTGGGGACTCACTGCTCTTGGGGCCGCGCTTGTTTTTTTATTTAAGACCATGAACCGTGCTGTTTTAGACGGAATGCTGGGCTTTACAGGAGGTGTCATGGTAGCGGCAAGTTTTTGGAGTCTGCTGGCACCCGGCATAGAAATGAGCCCTGGCGAAGGGTTTGTAAAAGTGATCCCTGCAGCTATAGGATTTTTATTAGGAGCAGCATTCATCTTCGGATTAGACAAAATACTGCCTCATGTTCACATTAACTTCAAGGAAACAGAAGGGATAAAAACCCCCTGGCACCGTACTACCTTATTAACACTGGCGATAACATTGCACAACATTCCGGAAGGATTGGCTGTGGGAGTTCTTTTTGGGGGAGTGGCGGCAGGCTTTGAAGGCGCTAATATTGGAGGAGCAGTAGCATTGGCATTGGGGATCGGACTTCAAAATTTTCCCGAAGGATTTGCAGTGGCCATGCCTTTAAGAAGACAAGGGCTAACTAGGACTAGGAGTTTCTTATACGGGCAGGCTTCAGCCATTGTAGAACCTATTGCGGCGGTTTTAGGTGCTTGGGCAGTACTTACTTTTCAGCCTATCTTGCCCTATGCATTATCCTTTGCCGCAGGGGCCATGATCTTTGTAGTGGTGGAAGAGGTGATTCCGGAAACCCAGCAAGATAAATATACTGATATTGCCACCATGGGATTTATTGGTGGTTTTATCATTATGATGGCCCTCGATGTTGGCCTTGGCTAATAACCGTTACTTATTCGGTCAAAAGAGGAAAAGCTCCTTTGATCAGAAAACGCGATTCTACATCTGCGCTTTCAAATGATTCTAGTGCCGTAAACCCATCGAACTCTTCGCCAGGCTTAAACGGTACTTTTTCAAAGACGTAACCTGCCTCATTTTCTGAAATTAATTTAAGCGCGTAGTACGTGTTGTCTAATTCGGCCACGGCTAAGGTGGGCAATGCTTTTTTAATTGATGATGAAGTAACGATACCAGCATCAACGAACATACCCGTTAAAAAAGTATCCTTGTCTTCATCTATTAAATGACCGTGCACTTTAATGGTCCTGTTCTTTTCAATATTAGTTCCGATCAAATATACCTCAGCTTCAAATACTTCCTCTGAGACTTCAGGAATAGTGAACCAAATAACCTGTCACTTGAGCAATTTCATGATATCCTTTTCAAAGACACTTAATTCCAGATGAATATGATCATTGTCCGTGATCTCAAGGATCTCATCTGAAGGGGAAACATACATGCCTTTGGAAACATTCATTTTTGTTATGCTTCCGAAAATGGGGGCATAAATAGTGGCCACAGACCGTATGTCACCTTCTTCCACTTTTTCGATAGAAAAATTCAACATTTTAAGCTTATGTTTCAGACCGTTATACAGAGCCAATTTACCCTTGTAATCGCTTTCGGCTTTTAGGAAGCTCTTTTGCGATGAGATATTTTCGGCAATAAGTTGTTTTTGACGCTCATATTCGGCCTTTAGGAATGATAGCTGTTGACGGGTCTCAAGATAGTTTTGTTGAAGAGTCACAAACTCCGGATTCTCAATAGTAAGTAACGACTGCCCCTTTTTAATCTCATCACCTATAAGTAATGGTGTATCTTTTATATACCCACCAATGAACGCGCTCACAACTGCTTTGTTCTGCGGAGGAACTTCTATAATACCTGTCGCCTTAACGGTTTCGTTCGTAACTTCAGCTTCTTTATTCTTGCAACCAAGTACTAATGTCAATATAATTAGAGTGTATATAAAATATAAAAAGCGATTCATAGTCTTTTTATTAAAGGGTTAAATAATTGATCTCAATGATGGTCTGATTATAATCATTGAGGCTATCGAGGTAATTCAGAATAATTTCATAAGCATTCTCAATACTTTGTATGTATTGAAAGAAGTCTATTTCTCCATTTCTAAAACTACTGGATGCAGTTTTCAGAATTTCATCTGAAAGTGTTTTCCCTTGCGTTTCATAATAGGCTAATGCCTTTTTATTTTGAAGAAAAGAAGCTTGAAGGATCTTCCATTTTGTTTTAAGCTGGCTTTCATATTCAATACCTTCATTTGCAACTACTTCTCTTTCAATAGAAGAAGCTTTTATTTTAGAAGCATGCCCGCTAAATAGAAGAGGTATTCTTAATCCTACAAGATAACCGTTTACATTGCTATTAAGTTGAGCATTGGTTCCCTGAAAATATTCCAACGCTATATCGGGTAGCAGACGTTGTTTTTCTAATTGATTTTCTGCCTTAACGAGCAGGTTCTTGTTGCGGTAAAGGGCTATTTCTGGTGAATCATCTATCTGTCGTTTCTCTAAGTCTGCTTTCTTCATCGGTTCCATCAAAATATTGACAGTATCGGATATTTGAAGGATCTGAAGAAGGGCGGTGTAGGATTTTTCTACTTCATTGACAGCCTTATTTTTTTGTATTTCGATCTGCCTTTGTTTGGCGGTAGCCGTCACCTTCTCAAGGTAATTGGTTTCACCTAATTCAAATCGGCGTTTGGCAGCATAGTCAAATCGTTTGTAAAGACTATCTAATCGGTCATAGATAAGTTCCTTTTCTTTTTTTACCTGGTAGTCATAATAGCCTTCGGTCAATTTTTTAAGGACCAACTTTTTTTGAATTTCATACGAATCATTATCAAGTTGTGCCTGCATTTTTTGCACTTTTCTTTGTGCACCGTATACTGTGGGGAACAGGAGATCTTGTTTTATTCCAAATACGTCTATCGGTAATCCGTTCGTGGCTAAATTATTTTGATCATAGGTATAATAAACCTCCGTTTTGTCAAAATTGAAGGCTACTCCTTTTAGGGCTTCCGATCTTTCCAACTTCAATTTAGAGGCCTTTAAACCTGCATTGTTTTTTAGTGCAATAGGGATCATTTCTTCCAAACCCAAGGGAGTTGTTTGACCAGAGATTCCTAAAGACATCAAGATAAAGAGTATTCCTAGTGTTTTCTTTGATGAGATTCTCCCCGGCAATCTTCGATGGGTATAGGAACTATTAAAAAGGGCATACAACACCGGCAGTACTACCAGGGTTAAAAAGGTTGCAGAAACCAAACCGCCAATGACAACCGTAGCAAGGGGCCTTTGTACTTCTGCTCCGGCATTAGTAGAGATGGCCATGGGCAAAAACCCGAGGGCCGCTGCCGCCGCTGTCAATAATACAGGTCTTAGCCGGTCTTTAGTTCCTTGTTTTATGAGTGTTTCCATATCTGCAAATCCTTGACGTTTAAGTTCCTTAAAATGTTCAATAAGTACTATTCCATTGAGTACTGCGATACCAAAAAGAGCAATAAAGCCTACCCCTGCAGAAATACTGAAAGGCAAACCCCGCATCCAAAGCAAGAAGACTCCTCCAATAGCAGATAGGGGAATGGCCGAATAGATTAAAAGTGCGTCTTTGACCGAATCAAAAGTGAAAAAGAGTAGAACAAAGATTAAGATCAAAGCAATGGGAACCGCTACCTTCAGCCTGGCTTCGGCGCTCTTTAGATTTTCAAATTGCCCCCCATAGCTGATCGTATATCCTACCGGAAGTGAAATGTTCTCATTTATGAGTAGTTGTATGTCGTTTACGACCGACTGCAGGTCGCGATTTCGAACGTTGACACCTACTACGATTCTTCTTTGTGAATTATCGCGGGCTATTTTAGCTGCTTCTTTCTTGTATGTGATATTGGCTACCTGGGCTAGTGGAATTTTCCCTCCCGAAGGTAGATCCACATACAAATTCTTTAGATCGTCAATCCCTTTTCTCTGTTCCTGGTTCAGTCTTACAACCATATCAAATTTGCGTTCTCCCTCGAAGACACTACCCACAATATTACCTGAAAAGCCCATCGATATCATTTTGTTCAGTTCTTCAATATTTAGTCCATAGCGGGCCAATTTGGAACGGTCATAGGATACGTTCATTTGAGGAAGGCCCACAATCTTTTCAACAGTAATATCTTCTGCACCCTCTACATCCTTAATAAGTGCTTTTATTTCCTCTCCCTTTTTCGTGAGGATATTTAAGTCCTCCCCAAAGATTTTAATGGCAACATCGGCCCTTACTCCAGTGATCAGTTCATTGAACCGCATTTCTATGGGTTGTGTAAATTCAATTTGCATCCCAGGAATTATTTCCAAAGCCTCTTTGAATTTTTCAGCCAGTTCATCCTTGGTTTTTGCAGAGGTCCAGGTACGTTTTGGATTAAGAATTATTATAACATCACTTTCCTCCATAGACATAGGATCTGTTGGAACTTCGGCGGCACCTATACGGGTAACAATTTGTTTTATTTCAGGAAACTGTTCTAATAGAATATTTTCAATATTTGTTGTGATCTTAACGGTCTCGCTTAGAGAAGTGCCTGTTTTCAACACCGGCTGAATAACAAAATCACCTTCATCTAGCGTTGGAATAAATTCACTACCCATGTTGACAAAAAGTAGTACGGCAGAAACAAGGAGGGCCAAAGCAACCCCTAGTACTATTTTTTTCTTTTGAAGTGCCCAGTGAAGTGCAGGGGTATAAAGGGCATATAGCCAATTTATAATACGCACAGCAATGTTTTTATCTGTTTGTTGAGATGGTTTTAAGAAAATAGAGGAAATAACCGGAACATAAGTGAGACAAAGAATCATGGCCCCTATGAGCGCAAAACTAAAGGTAAGACCCATAGGTCTGAACATTTTTCCCTCTACGCCGCTCAGTGAGAGGATCGGAATAAAAACGATCAGGATTATTAGTTGTCCAAAAATAGCCGAATTCATCATCTTGGTAGCCCCATTCTGAACAATGGTATCTTTTAATTCCTTTTGAGCATGTTTCTTAAGGCTGCGAAATTGATTAGCTCTTGTAGTAATTTCAAAGGCTATGAATTCAACAATGATAACTGCACCATCAATAATGATCCCAAAATCAATTGCACCAAGACTCATAAGATTGGCATCTACCCCAAAGAGATACATGAGCGATAAGGCAAACAATAAACTTAATGGAATTACGGAGGCTACAACCAGTCCTGATCTTAAATTTCCGAGCAGTAAAACCACAACAAAAACTACTATAAGACATCCCAATAGCAGATTTTCTGTAACTGTGGTCGTAGTTCTTTCAATTAGTTCGCTTCTGTCCAGAAACGCGTTGATATAGACTCCTTTTGGCAATGAACCTGATATGTTTAACACTCGTTCTTTAACTGCCTCTATTACTTTTTTTGAATTGGCATTCTTCAGCATCATAACCTGTCCCAGCACTTTCTCACCTTCGCCGTTTCCTGTAATTGCCCCAAAACGGAGGGCATTGCCAAAGCCCACTTCTGCAATATCCTTAATTAGAACAGGAACTCCGTCCTTGTTTTTAACAACAATTTCCTTAATATCGTCTATAGAGCCTACCAAGCCTTCGCCTCTGATAAAATAAACTTCACTTTCCTTTTCAATATACCCACCTCCGGAAACACTGTTGTTGTTTTCAAGGGCAGTAAATACATCGCCGGCAGTAATATCCATTGCATTCAACTGTTGGGTGTTGATGGCAATTTCATATTGTTTTAATTTTCCGCCCCAGGTATTTACTTCTACTACTCCCGGGATTCCTGATAACTGCCGTTTTACGACCCAATCCTGAATTGTACGTAAATCCGTTGGGGAATACCGGTCTTTGTATTCCGGCTCTACTTCAAGGGTATATTGATAAATCTCCCCTAATCCTGTTGTGATAGGTCCCATCTCCGGACTTCCAAAGCCCTGAGGAATTTTTTCTGAAGCAGATTTGATCTTTTCAGCGATTAATTGACGCGGTAAAAAGGTACCCATCTCATCGTCAAAAACTATGGTAACCACAGACAATCCGAATTTTGAAACGGATCTGATCTCCTTTACCCCGGGTAGGTTTACCATTTCGAGCTCTACCGGATAGGTGATGAACTTTTCCATTTCCTGGGTAGACAAACTGGTGGAGGTAGTGATCACCTGTACCTGATTGTTTGTAACATCGGGTACTGCACCTATTGGTATTTGTGTCAGGGAATAAGAACCATAGCCCATGATGAATACTACAAAAAGTAGCACCAGGAATTTATTCCGAATACTGAAATTAATGATATATGAAAGCATAATTCAAAGACGTATTAATAAGAGAACTTACCCGAAAAATGGGATTTGTAGTCTAATTTTAACTCCATTTAATATCTGGATCGCCAGAGATAGTACTTAAAGAAAAGTACTGAGAATTATGCGTGTCTGGGAGGCTGAAAAACGCCTGATTGGTGCCCTGAAGAATCGCTCTGGAGATAATAGAAGTCATCTCCCTGTCTAGAGTTTACCTCATATTTTTCCCTGGTAATTGAATTTGGAAAAAGCACAAGGGCATTAACAATATGGTGAGTACAGGAATTATGTTGAAAGGGTAAGTTCTCATGTTCTTCATGCTCTTCTGCATGCTTCTTATGATGATCTTCCTTTAATTCCCCGTAATGCTTGGAGATGAATACAAACAAGTTATCGCCATATTGTTTTTTGTGGAACGCTGCATGTTCTAACAACTCATCTAATTGAGCAATATCTCCATAACTTATATTAAAACTTTGGATTAAGATAAGCAAAGCGGCTAATATGGATAACAGTTTTGTCATGGCTTAGAGGTAACTAAGATACCAATTTTACGCCTAATTAGGAAGTTAAACTCTTTCCTTCTTCAACATTATCTTCAGGAACCTCATATGGAATAGTATCAATTATATACTGGAGTGCCTTGATACGTGCTTCAGTTTTACGGTCGGCTTCAATGATCACCCAGGGAGAAGTTTTCAAATTGGTATGTTCAAACATCTTGACCTTAAATTCCGTGTACAGATCCCATAGCTCTTGTGCCTTGCGGTCTACATCAGTCATCTTCCATCGTTTCAAAGGATCGGATTGGATATCCTTGAAACGCATTGCCTGCTGTTCTTTCGTGATGGAAAAGTAGAATTTGATCAAATAGATCCCGGAATCCATGATCATATTTTCGAAATTATTCACTTGTGCCATAAAACTGCGGTACTGTGTTTTGGTACAAAAGCCATTAACTGGTTCTACCACTGCCCGGTTGTACCAACTTCTGTCAAAAAACACCATTTCACCGGGTTTAGGTAATTGGTTGACATAGCGCTGAAAATACCATTGTCCTTGTTCCTCTACGGTTGGTTTAGACAGGGCAACGATGCGGAAATGCCGAGGATTGATGTGTTCTGTGATCCTGCGGATAGCCCCTCCTTTTCCAGCGGCATCCCTTCCTTCAAAAATGATGACCACCTTCTTATTCTTAGTTATTACCCAATTCTGCAGCTTTATGATCTTGGCTTGCAGCGCATGGAATTCTTCTTCACTTTTAATAAGGCGTAACGCTTTTTCAACGTTCGTTTTTTTGTCGGCCAGTAGCATTTTCTTCCCCAAGGGAGAATTGAGAAGCTCAAGGTCCTCTTTGCTAAGATCTAGTTTTTGTGCTGCAGTTTTATTCATAGCCTAAATATCTATTTGTTCTATTTGCCTGTAATAACGCAAGACTATATTAGGATCAGGCAAAATGGTAATTTTTGTTTTATGACTGGTTGTATAGTCGAAATTAGAGAGTACAAAGCGCATACTTTCAAGGCGGGCTGTTTTTTTGTCATTGGCGCGTACTATGATCCAGGGGCTAAAAGTAGAATGGGTCTTTGAGAACATTTGTTCTTTGTAATAGGTATACTTGTCCCAGAGTTCCTGCCCCCTCTTGTCTACCGGACTGAATTTCCATTTTTTCAGGGGATTCAGCAATCTGGATTCTATGCGTTTTTTTTGTTCTTTCTTGGAGATGGAAAACCAAAACTTGATGATATGGACACCATCCTCGTACAGCATATGTTCAAAGCCGGGGACCTGAACCATGAACTGATTATATTCCCTTGGGGTACAGAAACCCATCACAGGTTCTACCACGGCCCGGTTATACCAGCTTCTGTCAAAAAGAACGATCTCCCCAGGGTTTGGCAGTTCCTTAATATATCTTCTGAAATACCATTGGCCACGCTCTACCTCGGTTGGCTTGGAAAGGGCTACCACGCGTGTAGATCGAGGATTTAGATGTTGCTTAAAGCGCTTAATGGCACCTCCTTTGCCGGCAGCATCGCGGCCTTCGAAAATAATAGCTACTCGTAACCCTTTTTTCTTTACCCATCTTTGGAAATTCACCATTTCTATCTGCAACAGTCGCAATTCTTCTTCATAGCGCAGCATTCTAAGCGCTTTAACTACATTAATCTGCTTATCTTCAGCAATATCGATGAGGTCTTTCCTTTTTTTGGCACGACTTAAATCTTCGAGGGTGTACATGGGTAGTCTGGTCTTTAAAAAAATAAGAAGCCGAGTTGGCTTTTTAAAATCCTGTTTAATAAGATGAAATTACTTACGTCATAAAGATACTAATTTTCTCAAAGGTCTCAGGGCTTCGGAAACAATTGTTAGGCTTTTAATTCCCTATCCCGGCTCTATTTGAGGGACATTCTTGTATTAATCACACCTATTGATTATGTTTAGTCTAATGATAAAATCCTTGTTTATGAAACGCATTAACCTCATAATCACCTTCCTGATATTTTTCACCTATCTGACAACTGAAGCGCAGAAAAAGAGATTCAGTTATCTGGATGTTTTTGAACTGTCGTATGTTTCAGATCCACAGATCTCGCCAGACGGTTCCTGGATCGTTTACCGAAGAATGGGATTTAATATAATGACAGACCGTGCAGAAGGAAATCTCTGGATGATCAGAAAAGATGGAAGCCAACATCAGAAACTCACTTCAAGGGAGATGTCGGAGTCTAGTCCCAGATGGTCACCCAAAGGCGACAGGCTGGCCTTTGTAAGTAGCACCGAAGAAGGGTCTGAGATCTATATGTATTGGGTAAGCTCCGGCAAGTTTGCAAGGATCTCACAGCTTCCTTCCAGTCCGTCCTCCTTAACATGGTCTCCAAACGGAGATCAACTGGCTTTTTCCATGAATATTCCTAAAAAACCACCGGTTCTGGCCAAATTGCCGGAGAAGCCCAAAGGTGCCGATTGGGCCGAAACGCCAAGGATCACTGATAGGTTATATCATGAAGCTGATGGGCGCGGATATATTGCACCCGGGTTTAATCATTTGTTTGTGATACCCGCAAATGGCGGAGCACTCAGACAACTTACTGAAGGCGACTTTCAGCACAGGGGTTCTATTTCATGGGCACCATCCGGAACCGATCTTTATTTTTCTGCCAACAGGAATGAAGATTGGGAGTACGATTTTAGAAATAGCGAGATATATACTGTCAATGTTTTAAATGGAAACATCAAACAGCTTACCATTCGCCAGGGTCCGGACAGGGGTCCTGCCGTATCTCCTAATGGTAAGACCATTGCATATTCTGGGTACGAAGACAAGGTACAGGCCTATCAGGTTAGTCAGTTACAACTGATGGACGGTGATGGAGAAAATAAGAAGGTACTATCAATGTCACTAGACAGGGATGTAGATGATTTTCAATGGGATGCAAAAGGTAGCGGACTCTATTTTATGTATGATGACAAAGGCAACACAAAGATTGCGCATATTGGCTTTAACGGAAATGTAAAGGACCTTGCGAAAGATGTGGGTGGTACTTCAATAGGAAGACCATACGGCGGCGGCTCTTTTAGTGTGGCAAATAATGGGACCATCGCGTTTACTCAAACCAGACCAGAATATCCTGCAGAACTGGCGGTCTATGATCCCAAGAAAGGAACCACCACAAAGATCACCGGCCTTAATAAGGCTTTGATGGACTTTAGGGACTTGGGAAAAGTAGAAGAGATCTGGTATACTTCATCGTATGACCAAAGAGATCTGCAAGGATGGGTGGTGTATCCTCCCGGATATGATGCCAGTAAGAAATACCCTTTTCTTGTAGAGAATCACGGCGGACCTATTTCCAATTATGGGGATAGATTTACAGCAGAGATCCAGCTATATGCCTCCGATGGGTATATCGTTTTTTATCCGAATGCAAGGGGGAGTACGAGTTATGGAGAGGAGTTTGGTAATCTGTTGTATAATAATTACCCAGGGCAGGACTATGATGATGTGATGGACGGAGTAGATTTGTGCATCGCCAAAGGCATTGCACATGAAGATCAGTTATTTGTAACAGGGGGCAGTGCAGGAGGCATTATGACCGCCTGGATCATAGGAAAGAATAACAGATTTGAGGCTGCTGTTGTAGCCAAGCCAGTAATGAACTGGATAAGTAAGACCCTGGTAGCTGATAATTATTTTGGCTATGCCAACTCTCGCTACCCCGGTCAACCCTGGGAAAATTTTGAAGGCTACTGGAAATTTTCTCCCCTATCCCTGGTTGGTAATATTGAAACACCGGCCATGGTTATGGTAGGAATGGACGATCTTAGAACACCACCCAGCGAGGCAAAACAATTGTATCATGCCTTAAAACTACGTAAAATAGAAACTGTCCTTGTAGAGATCCCCGGCGCTAGTCATGGGATTGCCAACAAGCCCAGTAACCTTATCACCAAGGTAGCCCATACCCTGGCCTGGCTGAATAAGTACCGCACCACTAATAAGGATTAGATGAGGCGTAAAAAAAGACATTGGTTATGGAATACGGTGATAGTACTTACAGTAATGATATGTTTGGCTGCCTTTATTTTACATTCCCAAACATGGACCCGCCAGGAAACAGATCGCGTCTATTTGATCTCTGGATTTTATTCCACGGAGATCATTTACTCAGATATAGGAAATGTGAGTATGGTACCCAAGATCCCTGAGATGGAAAGGGTAAGCGGCTTTTCCGTATGGGCCGTTGAAAAAGGAATTTTTAGGGATACTCTTCAGGGAGTAGAAGGAATACGTGTTTATGTGGATGATCTTGATCAGCCAAAGATCAAATTAGAACGAAAAGAAGATCCGCAGATCTATTTCAATTTTAAGGACTCTCTAAAAACAAAAGAATTTTTTGAGCTATTATCACAGAAAATGGAGGCAAAAGCACCAAATTAGTATGCAAAATCTAGAAAAATGTAAGCTATAAAATTTCCACCTAAACATTGCGCAAACTATTTAATGGGATTCATATACTTTTGCAATCAAAATTGAGTTTAAGGGTAATATTGTTTTAAACGTATCTATGAAAAATATAAGGTTGATCTTACTTTTTTTACCATTTCTGGGGTTGGCACAGAATAGACTTACGGTGGAAGTAGAGGGAGTGCAATCTTCTTCAGGGAACATAAATATTGCCATTTATAACCAAAAGGATGGCTTTTTAAAATTTGAAAGTGTATTTCTCTCAGATAGCACCCATGCGAATGCCGGAAGAACAGAGGTGCAGATCAACAACTTGCCAAATGGTGAGTATGCCCTGGCGGTATTTCACGATGAGAATGGAAACAATATACTAGATACCAATTGGCTGGGCATACCCAAAGAACCCATAGGTTTCTCTCAATCAAGAATGAAGACCTTTGGCCCTCCCAGTTTCAAGGAATGTGCCTTCCGTCTCTCATCGGATAAAGCTATCAAGATCAACTTGTAGTCTCCTTAGTCCTTACTGTCTTTATAGCCTTCTGGTCGCAACCACCGTACTGGCGGTGCAGGTTCTTTTTTCATAAGTAGTAATAAATGGTACTATCAAGATATAATTTAGCATATGGGAAAGGGTTTTTTAAGAATACGCGGCTTATACCTATCTTTAACCAAAAGATGGAAATGATCTTATTGGTACAGGTCCTGGGAGCCTTATACGGTTTGTTAGCAGTGGTCTTTGGCGCCTTTGGCGCACATACTCTGAAAAAATCCTTTACAGAGGATCAATTGAAAAGTTTTGAGACAGGTGTTAAATACCAAATGTACCACGGGATACTGCTTCTTGTTCTGGGGTTTAATATGGGATTTACCACGCCTTTGGAAAGCTATATGGCCTATTGCTTTATCCTTGGAGTCTTCCTTTTTTCATTTAGTATTTACGGCCTCTGCCTGAGCGCGTCTAAAGGGAGGAAATGGAAATGGTTAGGACCGGTGACCCCCTTGGGAGGACTTTTGTTGGTAATTGGTTGGGGATTGTTGGGGTATTCCTTTATTGCAAATATCTTATAGATCTAATGACATCCGCAGTCATCTTGTCCACAGGCGGTTGAGGAAGATTTCTTACCGGACCAAAGTCTTTTAGGCAGCAGAAATTTCTTCACCAAATACCCAAGGGCAACAGCGAGGGTGAGGTACACTAAAAGCAATTGAAAACTCATTGTCTTACTTTAAAAATTGATATGCTATCAATGCTACAAGATACGCAAAAGAACTCATAATTACCAATTGAGCCATGGGCCATTTCCAGCTATTTGTTTCTCTTTTAACTACTGCCAGGGTACTCATACATTGCATCGCAAAGGCATAGAACAATAATAAAGAGATCCCGGAAGCCAAATTAAATAGGGGCTCTTCCGTAACCGGATTAACTTCAGCAGCCATACGGTGTTTAATGGTTTCTTCTTCGTCATTCCCCACGCTGTATATGGTGGCCAAAGTACCAACAAAGACCTCCCTGGCAGCAAAGGAAGTTAATACCGCAATGCCAATTTTCCAGTCGTATCCAAGGGGTTTCACTAACGGTTCTATTGCTTTACCAAGAAATCCGATATATGAATTCTCCAACTTATAACCTGCAACCTCTTGTTTTTTGGCTCGTTCTTCCAAAGAAATAAGCTGTTGTTGCAGGGAATCTTGTAACTGATCTGGCTGTATTGAAGGAGTGGTTTTGATCGCTACTTCATAGGCCTTTATTCTTTGTTCAATATCAGCCACATTATATGCCGTAAATCCTTCCTCTGAGATCCTTTGTTTTACAATATCTTCGGCATTTTCAAATTTTTCAGAGTACCCGTTAGATCCCAAAAACCACAAAACTATGGAGATGGCAAGAATGATTTTTCCGGCACCATATACAAAACTTTTGGTCTTTTCGATAACCGTATAGGCTACATTTTTAAATAATGGCAACTTATAGTTAGGCATTTCAATGACAAAAAAGGTGCGACTTTTAATCTTCAAAATTTTATGCAGGATCATAGCGGAGAAAATGGCTGCAAGGAACCCTATAAGATACAATAACATTAGCGTCAAAGCCTGGTAACCAAGCCCCATGATTCGACCTTCGGGAATGACCAATGAAATAATTATTAGGTAGACAGGAAGTCGCGCAGAACATGTAGTAAAGGGGGTAACCAGAATGGTGATTAGTCGCTCTTTCCAGTTCTCTATATTTCTGGTAGCCATTACCGCAGGGATGGCACAGGCCGTTCCTGAGATAAGCGGCACCACACTTTTTCCGCTTAGTCCAAAAGGTCTCATTACTCTGTCCATCAGGAAAACCACCCTGCTCATATAGCCAGATTCTTCCAGTAAAGCAATAAAGAGAAACAGGAAGGCGATCTGAGGGATAAAGATCACAATTCCACCTATACCGGCCAGGATACCTTCGGCAATCAAATTGGTGAAGACACCAGGAGGCAGGGTATTTTTAACCCATTCACTGGCTGAGGCAAAGAACTCATCAATAAAGTCCATGGGGTAACTGCTCCAATCATAGATTGCCTGAAAAATGGTTAACAGAATTAAAAAGAAGATGAGATAGCCAAATACCTTATGCGTAAGGACCTTGTCTAACCTGGCCCGGAAACCCTTGGCAGCCATAAGATCTACTTTATAACTCTCTTTCAGTATACCATTGATAAATTGGTACCTCAGAATGGTCTCTTTTTGTTGTAGTCGTTTTAATTCTGATTTGGATTTGGTGCTGAATGAACTAGTATCCTGGATCCGTTTTTTTTCAATCGGCATAAAATTCACATCCTGAGTGATCACCAGCCACAGTTTGTACATGTCCTCATTTGGGAAGGTGCGTTTTAAGCGTTCAAAATAATCCGGGGCAATGACCGTAGTGTCTACATTGGGTTTAACAGAGAGGTTCTTAAAGTCGGCGATCAGATCCTTGATCCTGTCTATCCCGGTATTCTTGCGCGTACTTACCAATGCAATTTTGGTATTCAACTTTTGTTCCATCAAAGGTATGTCTAGCGAAATACCTTTACGAGACATGCGGTCTGCCATATTGATAACCAGGATGGTTGGGATCTTCAGATCTTTGATCTGGGTAAACAGCAGTAAATTCCGTTTTAAGTTTTCTACATCACTAATAACTACCGCAACGTCTGGGAAATCTTTATCGTTTCTGTTAAGTAGCAATTCTACTACCACACTTTCGTCCAAAGAAGTAGTATTAAGACTATAGGTGCCGGGAAGATCTAGAATATGGGCTTTTACCCCTCTGGGAAGTTTACATATTCCCTCTTTTTTTTCAACCGTAATTCCCGGATAGTTACCTACTTTTTGCTTGAGTCCGGTAAGTTCATTAAATACGGATGTCTTCCCGGTATTAGGATTTCCTATCAGCGCTACGTTGATGCTCTTACTCATGGTAATTACACGTCTTCTATGATATCTAAGGCGATCAACCGGGCGACAGATCTCCTAATGGCAATATGGGAGCCATTAACATTGACATACACCGGATCTTTAAATGGAGCGATCTGAACTAATTCTATCTCATTTCCCGGCAGGCAACCCAATTCCAGGAGTTTTATGGGCAATATACCATCCGAAAATTCACGGATGATCCCCTTTTGTCCAATTTTAAGATCTACGACGGTAATGCTCAATTTTTATTTAGATTGATTTTAAGTAAGGACAAAAATAATAGAAAAAAAGTAGAACGGGGGTGGATATTTGGATTAAAATAGTGCCTATTTTAATAGGGATTTAGGTGGAAGCTATCTAAGGAAATATATAGTGCTTTTTTACTCCTTGTAAGATGCCTTTAAGATGGCAAGGTCTTTCAATAATTCTTCAATTTCCTCTGAATTGGTGCCGTCATAGGTGCCGCGAATCCTCTTTTCCTTATCTATCAGCATAAAATTCTCCGTATGTATCATGTCATAGGGTCCGCCATCACCATCTGTCTTTACAGCGAGGTATGATTTTCTTGCAAGCTCATATATTTGTTTCTTATCGCCGGTAACCAGATTCCATTTTTGATCGACCACTCCTTTTTCAAGGGCATATTTTTTTAATTGGGGCACTGAATCTATTTCAGGAGTAACGGAGTGACTTAATAATAACACCTCATCATCGTTCAGGATCTTTTCCTGAATGGTGGCCATATTCTCTGTCATGATAGGGCAAATGGTTGGGCAGGTAGTAAAAAAGAAATCGGCTATATAGATCTTATCCTTGTAATCTGCTTGTGTAATGGTCTGTCCATTTTGATTCACAAGGGAAAAATCAGCCACCGCATGATACTTCTTTACATACTGCAGGTCAGCATCTACGAGTTCCGGATTAAAATCGGCCGGTTGATAAACAGGCAGTATCTTTTTTGGTTGAAGCGCCCGGTAGAAGAGAAAGACGATAACCAAAGAAAGTGCGAGCAATACCATCCCCAACAGCCTGAACTTTTTAAAGAACTCTCGCATTCATACTTTTTTACAAAGGTACACCAGCTATGTCTCGCAATCAAAAAATGAGGTGGCAGATCGCTGCTAAATCTTTCTTAAAAATCTGACGGCAATAGGAGTTTCTTTTTTTAAGACCCCTTAAAAGTGTACTTTTGTGCGATTAATTTTAGAAAGCATCAATGAGTCCGATACTTATTCAGATCATACAATTCTTTATGAGTCTTTCCCTGCTAATTGTTTTGCATGAGTTAGGCCATTTTATTCCTGCCAAAATATTCAAGACCCGGGTAGAAAAATTCTATCTGTTTTTTGATATAAAATATTCACTCTTTAAAAAGAAAATTGGCGAAACGGTTTATGGTATAGGCTGGTTGCCTTTGGGGGGCTATGTAAAGATAGCAGGAATGATCGATGAGAGTATGGATACGGAACAAATGTCTGAAGAACCAAAGCCCTGGGAATTTAGAAGCAAACCTTCCTGGCAGCGACTTATTATAATGTTGGGCGGGGTTACCGTTAATTTTATCCTGGCAGTGATCATCTATATTGGGCTGGCATGGAGTTACGGGGATGAGTTTATTTCCAACGAAAGTTTAAAAGATGGGGTGTACGTAAGTGAACAAAACATAGGAGATAAAATAGGCATACAAACGGGTGATAAGATTATATCAGTCGACGGGAATAAGATAGAAGATTTTAATAAAATATTCATTGAACTAGTAAATGGGAATCAATTCACCATTGAAAGGGATGGGAGGGAAATTACACAGGAGATACCGGTCGACTTTATTGCCACCCTGTTGGAAGATGAAGACAAGATTCGATTTTTAAGTCCCCGCTATCCATTTGTCATTGGGTCCATATCGGAAGATTCCAAAAACAAAGATTCCGGGTTACAAGTAAAGGATGAAATTGTAGCAATCGGGGGTATTGAAATTATCTATTTTGATGAAGCTAAGACCATACTGGAAAATTACAAAGGCGAACCTGTAGATTTAACGGTAAAGAGAGAAGGTATTGGCTTAACCCAAATTCCGGTGTCAATCACTGATTCGGCCACTATTGGAGTTGGGTTGGGAGGCATGAGTTATGACGATCTGGAAAAGAGAGAAATCCTTAAGGTGGAGACTAGAAAATACACATTTTTGGAATCTATTCCTGCAGGTATAGAAAAAGGTGTTAACACGCTTACCAGTTACGCAAAGCAACTTAAAAAGATATTTAATCCTGAGACGGGTGCCTATAAGGGAGTTGGTGGTTTTGCTGCTATTGGGAATATGTTTCCCGGTACCTGGAACTGGGCGGCCTTCTGGTCTACCACGGCCCTGATATCAATTATTCTTGCTTTTATGAACATTCTGCCAAT
>NZ_CAMYKH010000047.1:8727-31825 GCF_947258935.1 uncultured Muriicola sp. | reverse complement strand
TGTACTTCACTACGCGCTTTTTTCCGGCTGCAAAGATATGTTTTTACATTTGAAAAAGGAATCGTTTAGATCAATTTTTTGAACAAAAAAAAGCACCGGTATTGCCGGTGCTCTTAGTCTATATGAAATAGCTTATTTATGGATTAACTGTCCAGGATACGTAGAAAATAGATCCTACCCCCCCTGTTCCTACGGCTGAGAAATATTCTTGCCCCAGGATGTTTGAGCCGCCTATTTTAAAAACAGACTTTATATCAGGAACTGCATAGTTGATCTGAGCATCGAGAACAGTGAATGATGGTAGTTGTCCGTCTGCAAATGTCGCCTGCCAGAAATAGGTATCACTCCATCTGTAGTTTACATTAAAGCCAAAATTCTCAAATAATTCGGTATTACCAAACGAAGCTTTCACCTTGTGATTGGGTGTATTAAAGTTGGTTCTGAAATCCGGGAACGCAGCCTGGTCAAAATCGATCTCCGAATAGGTATAGTTAACACCAAGGTCAAAATTTCCAAGGACTTTCATATCTACTCCAATAGTGGCACCATAAGAATTGATATCGGCCAATGAATTTGTATAGTTTTGATAAGGTACAACATCGCCATTCTGTAATGCCAATAAAGACAGTGCATTATCCCCAGCTGTTCCATAGAGTGGAACTAAAACCGTTGTATTAGAAATAAAGTTCTTATACTGGTTATAGTAGCCGCTAAGATCAATAGTTACTTTTCCAAATTGGGCCCTGTAGCCCGCTTCATAAGCAGTGATCTCTTCTGGTTTCACTAAAGGCGTATTCACAGCCGTTGGTGCACCTGCATTAACAGAAGCCAAAGAGAATGCATTTTCATAGGCGGCTCTACCTACAACCGTTGCCGTTGGAGACATAGTAATGGTTTGACCAGCTGCGCTCACCGGAAAGGATCTTATATCCCTATCCAGGTTGTTTGGAGCAGATCCTACCAATACAGCCAAACCAGCATCCAATCCGATAAAAAGATCCTGAGTCGTAGGGTTTCTAAATCCTTGTTGCGCGGAGATCCTGAAATTTTGATTTCTTTTTTCCCCGGCGGTATAGGCAAATGACGCCCGTGGTGAGAAAAAGCCGTCGAAGAATTCGTTTTTGTCATACCTAACAGAGCCAGTAAATTTTAGCCGCTCCTCAAGGAACTTCTTTTGAAGCTGCATATAGGCCCCATACTCATTATAACTAATAGGCCCATCAATATCCGTAAATATGGTCCCGTTAGAATTCAGTTCGTATTCCCGGAAAGAGCCGCCAATCTGTATATCGGCAAAGTCTCCGGTAAGGTGGGTAAAGTTATAATTGGCATCCATGTGCCGCAATTTTGTATTATCAATAAATTTTGAACCTGTCAGTAAATCACCATCTGCAGTTACCTGGTTAAAGGCATTCTGAAATTCTGGAGTACCTGGTAAAAAACGGCCTGTATCGGCTACTTGTCTCGCAATGGCATGCGCCGTAGCATCGTCTGCAAGTACACCAGTACCTATTCCTAAACGGGCGCCAATATAGGCCCCGGCGTATTCTGGGAACCATTGCTCATTACTTTTCCAACGGTTGTTGATGCCCAAGGCTGTAAAACGGGTGTCATAAGAATCTCCGGAGTTCTCGGAAGTAATATACCCTCTCAAGAAAAAATTCTTATTTCTAAACTCCAGCTTATGTTGTTGTAAAATAAAATTCTTGATGGCGTACCTACTGGCACCCTGGTAAATTGTATTTCCGCGTCCTACTCTACCATTATAGATAATTTCAAAATCGTCTGCAAAGGGTCTGTAGTGTACCGAAAAATCAGTTTTGACACTTTCTGCTCCATAATTGGCCAAATCTATCTCATCATACCCCGTTCTGGAAACTCTAGCCGATCCAAGAGTGCCAGATGGCAATCCTGCCAATTGATCAAAAGGCAGGAAAACGGTGAAATCATCCCCATAAACATTGAGGCCATTGTATGCCGGGTCTGCACGTGTAGCGCCGGGGTTTGATAAATCATCTGTTCTGTTGGCATGCCAATCTTCTCCTTTTAAAAAGGAGAAATTAGCTTTTACCGCTAGCTTATCGCTAAAGGCATGAGCTGCTCTGATCCCAAAATCGTAATAGTTATTATCCCCGGCAGCTTCCTGAGAAGTGATCCCTGTTTTAAAATAGGCGCTGATCCCCTGGTAATCGAACGGACTTTTACTTCGCATAAAAAGGATCCCGTTAAAAGCGCCTGCTCCATATAAGGCAGAAGAGGCACCGGGTAATATTTCAACGCTTTGTACTTCCAGTTCAGACATACCAACCAGGTTACCCAAGACGAAATTAAGTCCGGGTGCGGAGTTGTCCATCCCATCTACCAATTGAAGGAAGCGAGTATTGGCGAAGGTTGCAAACCCCCTGGTATTGATAGATTGAAAGGTTAAACTGTTGGTATTGATATCTACTCCTTTTAAATTTTGTAGTCCGCCATAAAAGGATTCTGCGGCTGTATTTTTTATTTCTTTGAGTCCGAACCGTTCCACAGTTACCGGAGATTCAAATAAGCGTTCCGGAGTTCTGGATGCTGAAACAACGATCTCATCGAGGATTGTTGAAGATTCCTGTAAGACAATGGTCAATGTCTGATTATTGCTGGTAACCTGGGCTGTTGCTTCGGAATACCCAATACTGGTTATTCGTATGACAAAAGGTGGAGTTTGGGTTGTTCCTAACACAAAATTTCCATCAAAATCTGCAACTGTCCCAGTGGTTGTGCCTATAATGATGATGTTAGCACCCGGAACCGGTACTCCATTATTATCATTAACTGTTCCCTGGATTGTTGTTTGTGCAAAACTTCCTATCCCTATAAGAAGGAAGCATAAAAAGAGTAGTGTTCTCATTCGTCTTGGTTCTTAATTTATGAGAGCAATTTAGCGTTTTTTTTGCACGGTAGAATAGGAAATTGAAAAAAAGCTGTAGGAAGTATTGACATATTGCAAAAGTGAGTGCCATCTAATTGTGATATCCTCAGAAAAACAATGTTACTATAAGGCAAGTCCCACATAATAAATAGTCGCCAAAGGGCAAGGATCCTGGCAAAAGGATCTTATAAAATTTAAAAGAGATGTAGAAGTGCTACTCTACGGTAACAGATTTAGCCAAATTACGTGGTTGGTCCACATTACACCCTCTCATTACCGCAATATGGTATGAAAGAAGTTGAAGTGGGATTGTAGTTAATAAAGGTGAAAGGCATTCGAAGGTCTCAGGTACCTCAATGACATGGTCTGCCAATTCTCGTACCTGTTCATCTCCCTCTGTTACGATCGCAATGATCTTTCCTTTTCTTGATTTTATCTCCTGAATGTTGCTAACCACTTTTTCGTAATGACCTTTTTTAGTAGCGATCACAATTACGGGCATTTGTTCGTCTATCAATGCAATAGGACCGTGTTTCATTTCAGCTGCAGGATAGCCCTCAGCGTGTATGTAACTTATCTCCTTTAATTTTAGAGCACCTTCCAGTGCCACCGGGAAGTTATATCCTCTGCCTAAATAGAGACAATTCTCTGAATCTTTGTAAACATCGGCGATGATCTCTACCAATGGATTTGCTTGCAAGGCTCTTTCTACCTTGGATGGAATGATTTCTAATTCGGTCAGAATTTCATGGTATCTAGGTTCTGACATTTCCCCTTTTTCCTTGGCAAGCTTTAATGCTATTAAAGTAAGGATAGTGATCTGAGTGGTAAATGCCTTTGTAGATGCCACTCCAATTTCCGGTCCGGCGTGGGTATATGCCCCTGCATCTGTTTCACGAGCAATGGAAGATCCTACCACATTACAAACACCAAATACAAATGCACCGTTTTCCTTGGCCAATTTAATGGCAGCCAGGGTATCTGCAGTTTCTCCGGATTGAGAAATAGCAATAACCACATCTTTATTGGTAATAACCGGATTTCGATATCTAAATTCAGATGCATACTCCACCTCTACAGGTACGCGAGCTAGGTCTTCAAAGATATACTCTGCTACAAGGCCAGCATGCCACGAAGTACCGCATGCCACAATAATAATTCGGTTGGCGTTGAGGAATTTCTCAAGATTATCATCTATCCCAGACATCTTAATAAGCCCCTGGTCTGCTAACAATCTACCTCTGTAGGTATCTTTTATAGCTCTTGGTTGCTCATAGATCTCTTTTAACATAAAGTGATCATAACCTCCTTTTTCGATCTCTTCCAGGTTAAGCTGAAGTTCCTGAACCATGGGATAGGCTACAGCATCGTCTTTTATCTTGCGTAATTTTATCTCTTTTCCAGGACGTATGATCGCCATTTCGTCATCTTCCAGATAGACCGCATTGTTCGTAAATTCAATAAAGGGAGAAGCATCTGATGCGATAAAGAACTCCTTATCTCCAATACCGATGGCCAGCGGACTTCCCAACTTGGCAACTACGATCTCGTCTGGTTTCTGTTTGTCAAAAACGGCAATGGCATAGGCGCCTACAACCTGATTTAGGGCAATCTGAACAGCCTGCCCTAATTTTACATTTTCCTTTTTCTTAACCTCTTCTATTAAATTTACCAAGACCTCGGTATCCGTATCGGATTCGAAGACATAGCCCCTTTTTTTTAATTCGGTTTTTACTGATTCATAATTCTCAATGATCCCGTTGTGAATAATGACAAGGTCACCGGAATTTGAATAATGTGGATGTGAATTTACATCGTTGGGAACACCGTGGGTTGCCCACCTGGTATGTCCTATTCCAAGGGTACCGTTAATAGCAATATCCCTTTCAGATTTATTTCGTAGATCCTCAACCTTTCCTTTGGTTTTAGACAAATTGATCTGATTGCCATCATACAAAGCGATCCCGGCGCTGTCATACCCTCGGTACTCCAGCCTTTGTAATCCTTTCATTATAATGGGATAAGCTTCCCTGTAACCAATATACCCTACAATACCACACATAGAATTTTGAAATTAAGTATTTTAATAGAACGTAAATTTACATGAAGTCTTGAAAATATAATCGTTTTCAGGTTATATAACGTGTATTCTCCGTAACTGGTATGTTGTACCTTATTAATTGGCCTCCGTATAGTAGATTTCCAGCTTGAGTTTCTTCTCTTCCGGAACTCCCGTTGCACTTCCATAAAGTACGGTGCTTAACGGTGTTAGATTGGAAGCCACCGGTAATTTCTTTTCTGAATTCCCACTAAGGACAGCTGTTGAAACACCCGATATACGAATATCTGGTGAAATAGTAAGTCCCAATGTAGCATTGGTAGAATCTCGAAGGATCAGATTATTGATATGGTCTGTTATACGAATTGTATACTTAACTCCCAGATTGTTTTCCTCTTTAAGGAAAGCATCATAATCCAGATAGACCCCAAAACGAGAATCGGCTACCGAATTTTCATTGGCCGGGTTGTATAATGGGTTGTTATTTTCTGCATTATACATATATAAACGAATGGGTTCTTGGATACCCCCAACGGCATCTATTGCCTCCCTGTCTACATAGAATACAAGATTGGCTTCATTGATGATCCAATTCTTTGATTTGATATCATTAATGATTGTTTCTCCATTACTATCATCAAAAAGCTTGATCTCTGCATAAGTACCAGGTCCTCCTTTAAGATAGATACTAGAGGTATTGGCGCCAGTATCAAGATTATCAGCGACTTCCACAGGGTAGGCATCTGCCATAATTGTATTTACTGCATTTCCCTGAATAGGTGCATTTCCTTGGCCTGTGATAAAACTTAAGGTGTATTCACGCTCACCTTTTTCCAACACTTCATCTACAATCCTGTCGTATTCATAACTAATTGTGATGTTCGCATTTCGAAGGTCGAGCAGCAACATTATATCATCGGTAAGGGGCGTTATAGATAAGTGTAATCCACGTAAGAAATTCTTAAAATTGGAGTTACTGATTAGTTCTGACATGCCCTCCTTATCCATAATATTATCCTGAAAAAAGGACAGATCCAGTGGAACCCGGATTCCTGGTTCTATTACCTGAGGCGAATCCAAAGACTCGTCCTCCTCCGTTTCAGGATCATCTTCAGCAAAAATGAGTGTTTGTTCGTCCGTTATTTGAACTGGACCTTCAAAAAGAACATCTGAAACAAAAGAGGGAGCAAACTCCTGGGAGGAGTAATATTCTTGCGACTCCAGAAAGTTTGAATTCGGATCAAGATCGCGAAGGAAAAATGTAGATCGTTCTACCTTAAAGGTAAAAGGCGCCTCACGGTTCCCATAAATACTGTCTAAATCTCTTTTTACAGGGAACCTGTTGGGCAGGGTACTGGTATCTTCATTATCCAAAATACCATCTCCATCAGTATCCTGATTAAGAGGATCGGAACCAGCTAAGCGTTCCGCATTATCCGAAAGTCCATCCCCGTCACTGTCACTTTCTGGGTCATCTGGATCTACATCAAATTCATTGGCTACCCCATCTAGGTCTGTATCAGAATTACTATTTCTCAGATAAGGGATATACAATAAAACTTCTGTAACCGTTTCATTTTCCTCTATAGTAGCTTCGTTATCATCCGTTTCTGAGATGTCTTCTGTACTTTGAGGATAATTCCCGAAAGCAGGATTCCCTGCACCCCCGGCAAGAGATAGTTGAGAAGTTATACTCGCTGTTGTTCTTCCGTAAATTGGATCATTAAAAACACCTATTTGGTATATGGGAAGTTTATTGGTCTGTACGGCTTCTATATTTTTGTTAAATGCAAAGACATCATATACCACCTTATCTGATCTAAAGGGATTTTCGTCAATGACGCCATTCCCTATGGTGGTTACATCTTCTTCACAGGAAGAGATCACAAGTAGCAAAAGTGTTCCTAAAATAGCAGGAGCAATACCTCTAGATAAAAATCGCATGGAGCTTAATTTAAAACTTCAGTGTTATAAAAATTAGCATATGCCTCTTCAAATTCTTGAAGTGAAACATATGGCAACACAGGTTTTTGAAGGTTATTGATGTGTGAAAGCAGATCTTCCGAAATACCTTCAGTGGCTAAAATTACAGCATCCGCGTAATTCACCCCTATTTTTAACAAATTATTATAGGTAGGATCTTTCAGCAATGAAACAGCGTCTTCAGGAACGCCATCAAATATTACCTTTTTTATTAAGTCCTTATTCAAGGAGCCTTCGAAGCTTTTACCATATACGGATATTACAATTTTACTATCAGCAAAAAGTGGTTCGTCTGCGTATAATTTTTTTAAATAGAGTGGAAGTAATGAGGCTAACCAACCGTGAACATGGATAATATCCGGGATCCAATTCAATTTTTTTACGGTTTCTACTACTCCTTTTGCAAAAAATATGGCGCGCTCATCATTATCTGCAAACAACTCACCATTCTCATCTGTAAAAGTTGCTTTCCTCTTAAAATACTCTTCATTGTCTATAAAATAGACTTGTATTCTTTCTTTAGGTATAGATGCCACCTTAATGATTAAGGGCATATCCATATCATTGATCACCAGGTTCATACCAGACAGTCTGATCACCTCATGTAATTGATGTCTTCGCTCATTAATATTGCCATACCGCGGCATAAAAATCCGAATCTGACCTCCGCTGCTATTCACCATTCTTGGTGCTTCGTAAGACATTAGGGATACTTCATTCTCTGGTAGGTAGGGCACTAATTCTGAAGATACAAACAATATCTTTTTACCATTCATACAGGTCGTCTTTTATTTATCGCAGAAACGTAGCTGCAAAATTACAAAAATTATGCAGATTAGCAGTAATTATAGTAAGTTTGCTCGCTTTTTAAATTTAGGTATGAAGCTAATTTTTGACAAGAAAGGATTACAATCTTGTTTGAGTTCTTATGAAGATGAGCCGGGAATGCTGGGTTTGGTGCCTACCATGGGCGCATTGCATGAAGGACATCTAAGTCTTGTTAGGCAAGCCTTATCTGAAAACTCCAGGGTGGTGGTTAGTATTTTTATCAACCCAACTCAGTTTAATAATCCAGAAGATCTAAAAAAGTATCCTAAGACCCTGGAAGCCGACATGGCTTTATTAGAAGGCGTTAGCGACGAAATCATCGTCTTTGCTCCAACTGTTTCTGAATTATACACCCAGAATATTTCTTCAAAAAACTACTCCTTTAATGGGCTGGATAAGGTTATGGAAGGAGCATTTAGGGAAGGCCATTTTAATGGCGTAGCTACCATCGTCGAAATATTACTAGACCTAGTTAGACCAGACAGGGCCTATTTTGGCGAGAAGGATTTTCAACAGCTACAGATCGTGAGAAAATTAGCTAATCAACTTACTTTTAAGGTAAATATTATAGGCTGACCTATTGTCAGAGAGCCTCACGGACTGGCAATGAGTTCCCGCAACCAACTGCTGTCCAAGCCCATGCGGCAACGAGCCGGTATCATATTTAAGACCTTACAAACAGCTCAGCGTATGTTTGGCACAAAAAATGCTACTAAGATAGTAGCATATGTGAACAGTATTTTTGCTAAAGAGGCAGATCTGGAGCTGGAATATTTTCAGATCGCCGATGTAGAAACGCTCACGCCTATGCAGAGAAAACAAGACAATGTAAAATACAGAAGCTTTATTGCCGTTTATGCTGAAGGCGTACGCCTCATTGACAATATCGCTATGAATTGATTACTTTTGCACCATGAAAATTGAAGTTGTAAAATCGAAGATACACCGGGTAAAAGTTACCGGAGCTGATCTCAATTATATAGGTAGCATTACCATAGATGAAGATCTTATGGATGCCGCCAATATCATTCGGGGAGAAAAAGTCCAGATCGTAAACAATAATAATGGAGAACGATTGGAAACCTACGCTATTCCCGGTCCGCGAAATACAGGTGAACTTACCTTAAATGGCGCTGCGGCCAGAAAAGTAGCTGTTGGTGATATCCTTATCCTTATTACCTACGCCTGGATGGAACTTGAGGAGGCCAAAATATTTGAGCCTTCCATGATTTTTCCAAATGAAGAGAACAATCTTTTAACCTAAACCTTGAGCACTCGCTTAAAAAAACTCTTAAAAATCATTATCCCGATTTTACTTGGGGTTTTTTTGGTTTGGTATTCCTACAGCAGTACTAGTCCTGAAAACAGGAAGGAGATATTTAAATACATTCGGGAAGCTGACCTTTTTTGGGTAGGCATTTCCATTGTAATAGGCATTTTAAGTCATGTTTCCAGGGCCGTGCGATGGAATTTCTTGTTGGAGCCCTTGGGGTATAAACCAAAGATCCGCAATAATATCTTCTTTATTTTAATGGCCTATTTTGCCAATTTAGGCATTCCAAGATCTGGAGAGATACTACGGGCAACTGCCTTGGCTACCTATGAGAACGTTCCATTTCAAAAAGGATTTGGGACCATTGTAACGGAGAGAGTGATCGATCTATTGATGCTGCTCCTTATCATCTTTATAGCCCTAATCTTGCAAACCGATATCATTTTGGGTTACCTGAAGGCTAATGGAATAGGACTTACTGCTACGCTATTGTTAGTTGGAGCCGGCGTGTTTTTCCTTTTTCTTTTTCTTGCTTTTTTACGCCGATCCACTTCAAGGCTCGCTATTAAGATTAAAGATCTTATAAAGGGCTTATTAGATGGGATACTAAGTATCTTTAAAATGAAAAAGAAATGGGCTTTTATTTTTCATACCTTTTTTATTTGGGGGGCCTACATTGCCATGTTTTGGGTCATAAAATATACGGTTGCCGAAACAATGTCCCTTTCCCTCTCAGAAATATTAGTGGGCTTTATAGCAGGAGCCTTTGCAATGTCTACAACCAACGGAGGTATAGGTTTGTATCCTATCGCTGTGAGCAAATCACTCGCCATATTTGGTATTAGTGCGGTCTCCGGGGATGCGTTTGGTTGGATCATGTGGATCTCACAAACACTGATGGTGGTTGTCTTTGGTGCAATATCTTTTCTACTCTTACCGTTATTGAACAGGAACCGATAGGCTTCCCTTAATCAATAAAACAAACCTAATGAGAATTGTAGTATCCATGGTACTTGTGGTGTTCATCGCCCAGGTCTCCATAGCACAGGTTACCAATGAGATCTTTCAATCATTTAAATTGCAGGAAAGGCGGAATGTTTCCTATTATTTTCCGGAGGATTATACCCCGGAAAAAAAATACCCCTTAGTAGTCGTTCTGGATGCCGAATATCTGTTTGATCAGGTAGTCGCTAATGCTAAATTCTATAGCAGATTTGAAGGAATGCCAGAGGTAATTGTAGTAGGAATTGAACAAAGTAAGAATGATCTTCGGTGGGATGATTGTGCCTATGAGGAAGGCTCCGGGCTGCCAACTGAGAAGGGAAGGCAATTCTATGAATTTCTAGGAATGGAGATCATTCCTTATCTGGATCTAAATTACAATACCGCCCCTTTCAGAATGTTCATTGGTTATGATATCACGGCCAATTTTGGCAATTACTATCTTTTTAAAGATCGGTCCTTTTTTAGTGCCTTTATTAGTATTTCACCAAGTTTGGCGCCCGAAATGGAAAATAGGGTGCCGGAAAGGCTGATGGCCATGGAACAGCAGATCTTTTATCATCTTATTTCTGAAGGTGGAAATAGTGCAGACAATGCTTTGGTTAAACAACTAGATCAGAACCTTAAAGGTATTGATAAGCCTACGATACATTATTCATTCGATGAATATCCTGAGGCCAATGAGGTTTCTATTGTCACTTACGGTCTCGGCAAGGCATGGGAACAAATGTTTGAGATCTTTAAACCCATTAGTCCAAAAGAATACAAAGAAAAAATACTGACCTCCGAAGAACCGGTTTTCAAATATTTGGAAGACAAGTATGCCATGATAGAAGAACTGTTCGGCTTCCAAAAACAAGTGAGCCTCAACGATATAATGGCTATCTACGCTGCCAGCAGAAAAAAAGATGACTATGAAGCTTTAAAACCTCTGTCTGAACTCTGTAAAAAACAATACCCGGAAACCATGCTAGGATTCTTCTTTGAAGGCGAATATTACGAGGAATTAGGAGAAGGGAAAAAAGCCCTGCGTACTTTTGAAAAGGCTTTTGGCATGCAGGAGATCGATTTTCTGACCAAAGAGTTGGCCTTAGAAAAGATAGATGCTATAAAAGCTGATTTCGGATACTAGCTCGCCAAAAAAATCATTGCAAAAATATCAAACGTCTTGCTTGTTAATAGCAGGGCGTTTCTTTTGTTTTTAGATGGAACCACAATATCTTTAGCCAGATCATGGCTAAAACTAAAACCGCTTTCTTTTGTCAGAACTGTGGCACCCAATATGCAAAATGGGCAGGACAATGCAGTGCATGTAAGGAATGGAATACCATCGTAGAAGAACTCATACAGAAGGAAAATAAATCTACCTGGAAAACAAAGGTCAATGGCAGCACAAAGGCAGCTAAACCTTTATCAATTGCAGAGATCAGCACAGACAAGGAAGAGCGTTTGGATGTAAAAGACCAGGAGTTTAACCGAGTTCTTGGAGGTGGCTTAGTTCCCGGATCCCTGGTTTTGCTGGGTGGAGAACCCGGGATAGGAAAAAGTACGCTACTGTTGCAGATTGCCCTAAAACTCCCATACAAAACTCTCTACGTTTCCGGGGAAGAAAGTTTGAAACAAATAAAAATGCGTGCAGACCGGCTCTATCCCGGTTCAAATTCTTGTTTTATTTTAACGGAGACCAAGACTCAACAGATCTTTCAGCAGATAGCAGCCCTTGAACCAGATATTCTGGTTATAGATTCTATTCAAACATTGCACTCAGACTATATTGAGTCCTCTGCAGGAAGTATTTCCCAGATCAGGGAATGCACGGCAGAACTCATCAAATTTGCAAAAGAGACCAATACACCTGTCATCCTGGTAGGCCATATAACCAAAGACGGATCCATCGCAGGGCCTAAGATCCTTGAGCATATGGTAGATACCGTCCTGCAATTTGAAGGCGACCGTAATTATATGTATCGCATTCTGAGAGCACTTAAGAATAGGTTTGGCTCCACTGCCGAATTGGGTATTTATGAAATGCAGGGTGATGGCCTCAGAGAAGTAAGTAATCCGTCGGAGATCCTGATTTCGAAAAATGAAGATCATCTGAGTGGCACCGCCATAGTGGCTACCCTGGAAGGAATGCGACCTTTATTGATTGAGATACAAGCCCTTGTAAGTTCTGCCGTATACGGCACTCCTCAACGTACTACTACTGGTTTTAACAGCAAGCGACTAAACATGCTTTTGGCTGTTCTGGAGAAGCGTGCCGGATTCAAATTAGGGGCTAAGGATGTATTTCTGAACATTACCGGAGGAATTACGGTAGATGATCCTGCAATAGACCTTGGCGTAGTGGCTGCAGTTCTGTCGAGCAATGCAGATATTCCTATAGAGAAAGGAGTCTGTTTTGCAGCCGAAGTTGGTTTAGCTGGAGAAGTAAGACCTGTTCGCAGAGTGGATCAACGTATCCTGGAAGCTGAAAAATTAGGCTTTACCAGTATTTTTGTCTCCAAAAACAATAAAATAGGTCTTAAAAATCCTTCCATCAATATTATTAAGGTATCCCGTATTGAGGAAGTGGTGAACAAGTTGTTCGGTTAATACTTCAAATTATATTATTTTTAAGTACACCATAAATCGTAAACCAAATGAAAAATATTTTTGTTTTATTGATCATTTCTATTGTTGTGATTGGCTGTAAACAAGCCCCGGAAACCACCTCATCCAAAAGTGCGGTAAGTGAGAAGGAATACTTAAGTTTTGAGGGGAGAGACGACCAATTTACAGGCGGAATAAAGATGATCCCTATTACTACTCCAAAAGGAACTTTTAAGGTATGGACCAAAAGAGTGGGCAACAATCCAACTAAGAAAGTATTACTCCTTCATGGCGGACCCGGAATGACGCATGAATTATACACTTGTTTTGATGGGTATTTCCCTCAGGAAGGCATTGAATATATCTATTACGATCAATTGGGTTCTTATTACAGTGACAAACCAGATGATCTGGATCTATGGACCACAGAACGCTTTGTAGAAGAAGTGGAGCAGGTACGCCTGGCACTTGGCCTGGATGCTTCCAATTTCTATCTGCTTGGCCAATCCTGGGGTGGTATGCTGGCTATGGAATATGCCCTTAAATACCAGGATAACCTGAAAGGTTTGGTGATATCTAATATGATGAGCAGCATTCCTGAATACAACTTGTATGCTCAAAATGTATTGGGGCCTAAAATGGATCCTGCTATCTACAAAGAAATAAAGGAAATAGAAGAAGCCGAAGATTTCGGGAATCCCAAATATGGTGAACTTCTCTTTCAATATTATTATACAGAACACGTGCTCCGTATGCCTCCGGATGAATGGCCTGAGGCCGTAATGCGCAGTTTAACTCACGCTAACAACCAGGTGTATGTACATATGCAGGGATACAGTGAATTTGGAATCACCGGGAACGCTACCCTCAAGGATTGGGATGTGAAGGAAAGACTTAAAGAAATTAAAGTTCCCACCTTAGTAATTGGTGCCAAATACGATACTATGGATCCGGCTCATATGGAGTGGATGTCTAAAGAGGTAGGACATGGGCGGTATCTGTACTGCCCCAACGGGAGTCATTTATCTCAATACGACGATCAAAAGACCTACTTCAATGGGGTAATTCAATTCATTACAGATGTGGATAAACAAACTTTCTGATTAAGGCGCCGGATCTGGGTTCTCATTGTGGATGGCCTCTATCTCTTTTAGCAATTCGTCGGATAAGTTCAGCTCTATACTGCCAATATTCTCCTTTAATTGCGCCATAGAGGTAGCCCCAATGATGCTACTTGTTAAAAAGGGTCTTGAAGTAACAAATGCCAATGCCATCTGAGGGAGAGATATTTGGTGTTTATTAGCCAGATCCAAATATTTTTGAGTGGCTTTGAGGGCAATTTCATTGCTATATCTTCCATAGGCCGGGAAGAGTGTAATTCTCGCATTTGGCGGTTTTGCCCCACCCAGATATTTCCCGCTTAAAACTCCAAAACCTAATGGAGAGTAGGCCAAAAGACCTAATTTTTCTCTGATGGAAATTTCGGAAAGCCCCACTTCAAATGATCTGTTTAGTAGGCTGTACGGGTTTTGAATGGTGATCATTCTGGGTAAACTTTTGTGTACCTTACTCTCCTCCAAGAAACGCATGGCGCCCCAGGGGGTTTCATTAGATAAGCCAACATGACCAATCTTCCCTTCTTTGATCAGTTCCCTGAGTGTTTCCAAAACCTGATGTATATTATCTTGCCAGAAATCAGATAGATCATGGGAATATGCGCGTTTACCAAAATAATTAGTGGATCGTTCCGGCCAATGTAGTTGATACAGGTCTATATGGTCTGTTTGAAGTCGTTCCAAGCTACCGTTCACCGCCTCAATTAACGATTCTTTTTTGAATCCTGTACTTCGAATAAACTTTGTGAAATTTGCTTTACCAGCGATCTTGGAGGCTAGGACTATTTTGTCTCGTTTTCCTGTCTTTTTAAACCAACTACCAATGATCTTTTCGGTTAAAGCATATCTGTCCGGATGCGCTGGGATTGGATAGAGTTCGGCCGTATCAAAGAAGTTAATTCCCTGTTCTATCGCATAGTCCATTTGCTCGTGACCTTCGGCTTCAGTATTCTGGCGTCCCCAGGTCATAGTCCCCAAACAAATTTTACTTACTTCCAGGGTGGTATGAGGCAGCGTTGTATATATCATTCTCTAAGATTTGTATTAATGGCTGCAAAGGTAGTCATAGGATGTTCAAATGAAAACTAAGTGCTTTCTAATTCTACCAGAATGGGGCAATGATCACTGTGTTTTGCCTTGGAAAGAATGACCGATCTTTTGAGCTGATCTTCCAAAGGCCTGCTTACCATTCCATAATCTAAGCGCCAACCTTTGTTATTATTTCTGGCATTGGCTCTATAACTCCACCAGGTGTATTGGTGAGGCTCCTGGTTGAAATGACGAAAACTATCAATAAATCCACTTTCCATAAAGTTCCCTATCCATTCGCGTTCAACAGGTAAAAAACCTGAAACATTTTTATTGCGTACCGGATCATGAATGTCTATCGCCTGGTGACAAATATTGTAGTCAAAATCGGCTCGCAAATTGCGGCCTTCAAAATCCATATAATCAATCCCGGTACCAAACTCAATATGATCCGGTTCTTTCTTAGAAAGGATGGCCACCCCACTATAGCCCTTTTTTTCGGCACTATACCAATAATGATATGGATACCCAGCTTCTTCAAACAGCCATAGATCAAGCTGTTCTTTCATAGCCTTTATCTCCTGCAGGCATACCACATCCGGATCTACACTCTGCAGCCAATCTAAAAACCCCTTGTTTACAGCGGCCCGTATTCCATTAACATTATATGAGACGATCTTCATACCCTCAATTTTGCCCGAAAATAAAGAATGTTTATAACAGAAGGAAACCAGAGGCCATATTGTTCAATGGTAACCCATGTATTAAAATGGCTATTTATTTTTCGTTTTAGTTGATTTTTTGATGCTATCTTTCATGATTCAAAATTGAACTCGATGAAAAGATTCTTTTCCCTTTGTATCCTGTTATTTTTATGCGGCAATACGCTACTGTCTCAGGAAGTACAACAAGATGAAACCGACAGAGATGAAACCGACAGAGATGAATTAAAGATCAATGTCTTTAATTTGATCACCTTTAAATATTTGGACGGTGCCTATGAACGAATAATTGATGAAGAATCATCCTTCGGATTTGGGGTTTTGATCAATGCAGGGAATGATGAAGACCTTTTTGAATACAATAGACAATACTCTATTACCCCCTATTATAGAAGATATTTTTCAAAGAGTTTTGCCAGTGGATTTTTTGTGGAAGGATTTGGCATGTTGAATTCAGGAGAACAGGATATTTATACTTTCGACGATATAACTCTGGAATCTGAAAGAACGGGAGAAAATTACACAGACTTTGCCCTGGGAATTAGTGTAGGCGGAAAATTTATATCAAAGAAAGGGTTTATTGCCGAAGTCTACGGAGGTATTGGGCGTAACTTTTTTAGCACCGACTTTTCCCCAGAGGTTGTTCCAAGGGGTGGTGTTTCCCTTGGCTTTAGGTTTTAATCGCTACTTTTGATGTCTTTAAATTTTAAAGATGAAAAGATATCTTGTAAGCTGTTTTTTCTTACTAAGCACCCTTGTTTCTGTTAGTCAGACACAAACAACACCAGACAGTGTTACCGTTTTAAAAGAAGTGCTTCTCCTGGAAGAGCTGCGGGAAAAACAAACAACCGGCATTGTACCTTCTCAGATAATCGGGGATAAGATCTTTGACAACTTTAGCCCTATAGATGCCGTTTCAGCCATTAACCAGATTCCCGGGGTCTATGTGCTATCCGGTGCCTTAAACACCAACAGAATTACAATTAGAGGTATTGGAGCACGCACCTTATTTGGCACGGACAAACTTCGCATGTATTACAATGAGATTCCGGTGACCAATGGAAGCGGATTTTCCACCATTGAAGCCTATGATCTTGAAAATATAAGTCAGGTTGAAGTGGTCAAAGGACCTAAAGCAACAGATTTTGGCACCAACCTTGGAGGAGCCATCTTACTGAGCACCAGGGAGGCACTGGGAAATAGCAGTACACTTTCGAACAATACAACCATTGGCTCCTATGGCTTGTTAAAGAATAACCTTTCGCTTAGACATGCAGATCAGGGATTATCCATTGCTCTGAACTATGATCATTTGGACACAGATGGGTATCGGGAAAATAACAGTTTCCAAAGAGATGGACTCCTGCTAAATACCACCTATCAAATAGATCCGCAAAATAACATCAGCCTGTTGGTCAATTATATTGACTACACGGCTCAGATACCTAGTTCTTTAGGGATAACCGCATTTAATGAAGACCCCACGCAGGCAGCATTTACTTGGGCAGCATCTAAAGGATATGAGGCTAATAAATACACGCTAGTAGGGGCAAATTATGAACATACTTTTTCGCCCAATTTTAAAAATACTACCAGCATTTTTTATACCTACCTGGACCATTATGAAGCCCGTCCTTTTGGTATCCTGGATGAATACACCAATGGTTTTGGCTTTCGAATACGCTTTATTGGGGAGATAGACCTTTTTGGTATACAAACCGGGTATTCTTTGGGGACGGAATTGTTCAAGGACGAATATACCTGGGATGAATATCAAAATCTGTATGCAGAAAACGATGGGGATGGAAGTCTGCAAGGTGAGCAGTTTGCAGAGAATAAAGAATTCCGTACTCAGCTAAATACATTTGGAACCCTGAACATGGCCTTGTTCGAAAAAGTACATTTTCAGCTTGGCCTTAATATAAATAATACACAGTACGATTTCAGGGATCTTTTTAACGAAGGTGATGCCAACCGGAGTGCAGAACGAAATTTTAAGACAATTGCCCTTCCCAGTATCAATGTTAACTACCGTTTTACAAATTATCAATCTGTGTATGCTAACATTAGCAGAGGCTTTTCCAACCCAACAGTGGAAGAGACCCTTACTCCGGACGGGGTGATCAATCCTGATATTGCTCAGGAAACAGGGACAAATTACGAGCTTGGATCACAACTCTTTTTACTGAAAAATAAGCTCCACCTGCTTGTTGCTCTATATCAAATGGAAGTGAGGAATCTATTGGTGGCCGAGAGAATAGGAGACGATCAATTTGTTGGAAGAAACGCAGGGAAAACGAGACATCAGGGTCTGGAGGCCGCAATTAATTATCGATGGGATCTCGCTTCCGGAATAAGGATAACTCCCTTTGTTAACTACACCTATAACCAACATAGCTTTGTTGAATTTGTAGATGGCGACGATGACTTTTCAGGAAATCCACTAACGGGTGTTCCAAAACACAGATTGAACAGTGGCCTGCAACTACAATTTAAGGATCATTTATTTTGGAATACCACTCATCAGTATGTAAGCAGCATTCCTCTGACAGACGCCAATAATCTTTCCAGCGATCCATTTCATGTCTTTGCGACGAAATGGCGATATGAACAAAAACTAAGTTCGGCGTTTAGCCTTGGGATAGCACTGGGGATCAATAACCTGTTTAATGTGCGATATGCACAATCTGTCCTGATCAATACTCAGGCATTTGGTGGTGCAGAACCGCGCTATTACTATCCAGGAAACAACAGGAATTTTTATACCAGTATTAGGCTTAAGTATACCCTTTAATCCACTGCTAATTTTTGTAGCCAGTATTTCATGGCCACTTCTTTCTCGATAGCAGAAGTAATATCCTTTATTGCGATCCTCTTTTGTTCCATAGTATCCCTATGGCGAATGGTAACTGTATTATCTTCTAATGTTTGATGATCTACCGTAATGCAGAACGGAGTACCCGCTGCATCTTGTCTTCTATACCTTCTCCCTACGGCGTCTTTCTCATCATAGATCACATTAAAATCGAGACGGAGGTCTGCAATGATCTTATGGGCGATCTCGGGGAGACCATCCTTCTTTACCAAAGGCAGTACAGCTGCTTTGGTTGGTGCCAAAACTGCAGGAATCTTTAGAACTGTCCGTGTTGAACCATTTTCCAGTTCCTCTTCTACCAAGGCATTAGAGAGAACCGCCAGGAACATACGATCCAGGCCAATAGAGGTCTCAACTACATAGGGGACATAACTTTCTTCCAGTTCTGGATCGAAGTATTGAAGTTTTTTTCCTGAGAATTTTTCATGACTTCCAAGGTCAAAATCGGTTCGGGAATGAATCCCCTCTAACTCCTTAAATCCAAATGGGAATTTAAATTCAATATCGGCCGCAGCGTCTGCGTAATGTGCTAATTTCTCATGATCATGGAAACGGTACTTCTCTTCGCCCATGCCCAGCGAAAGGTGCCAATTCATTCGTATTTTCTTCCAGGTTTCGTACCACTCCTTTTGGGTGCCCGGTCTTATGAAGAATTGCATTTCCATCTGCTCAAATTCGCGCATCCGAAAAATAAATTGTCTTGCGACTATCTCATTTCTAAAGGCCTTTCCTGTCTGTGCAATCCCAAAGGGTATCTTTAAACGACTCGATTTTTGAACATTCAGAAAGTTTACAAAAATGCCCTGAGCTGTTTCAGGACGAAGGTATAGATCCATAGCAGAATCTGCAGAGGCTCCCAATTTTGTTCCGAACATTAAATTGAACTGTTTTACATCGGTCCAATTCTTTGATCCTGATACAGGACAAACAATATCGAGTTCAACGATCAGGTTTTTTACATCTTCCAGATCTTCCTTTTCCAGGGACCTTGCGAGTCGTTTCAGAATAGTTTGTGATCGCTCCTGATATTCTACTACACGGGTATTGGTAGCCAGGAATTGTTCTTTGTCAAAGGCCTCACCAAAACGTTTGGCAGCTTTGTTTACTTCCTTCTCAATTTTGGCTTCTATTTTGGCTACATGATCTTCGACCAAAACGTCTGCCCTATATCTTTTCTTGGAATCCTTATTGTCTATCAAAGGATCGTTGAATGCATCTACGTGGCCAGAAGCCTTCCAAATGGTAGGATGCATAAAAATGGCAGAATCTATCCCTACAATGTTTTCGTTCATCTGCACCATTGCCTGCCACCAGTATTCCCGTATGTTTTTCTTTAATTCCGCACCATTCTGGAGATAGTCATATACAGCACTAAGGCCATCGTAGATCTCACTAGACTGCACCACGTAGCCATACTCCTTGGCGTGTGAAATTACTTTTCTGAAAATGTCTTCTTGATTTGCCATTGGGCAAAAATAGAACTTTAGGGAAAGACTATACTGATTATTTTAATTGAAATTCTGCCGTAGTGAGTAATTTTTCGTCCTCAAAGACATTTAAGGTATACGTCCCTGACAGGAGTGATCCTTCGGGAACCGTAATAAAATCGCAGACACTCATTTCTTCTCCTTTAAATATCAGCGTAACTCTCTTACTGTAAATGTTGCCATTGACAGAGATAACATTGGCATTATCTTCAATTATGCCCATATTGGGTCCAAGAAACTGGAAATACAACACTTTTTCCTTAACGGTGGTGGTGTTTGGGTCTGCCTGAATGGTGATGCATCCACGTAATTTTTCGATAGTAGAGGCTTTATTTGTTTTTATGGGTCTCCCACTACGCATTCTGAATCCACTACCTTCAGAATTTACAAGAGCGAGATAGCTCTTCATTTTTAACTCTCTGCTGAGTTCAAGATTTTTTCTCCTTAATAATGCTTCTGCCTCTGCAAGGGAATTACTCTGGCCTCTAAGGTCTTCGAGCATTATGCGGGTCTCATCATACTTGTCTGCGAGTAACCTGTTGTTATAGCGCAGCAGATTGTTATTCAGCTTAATGCTGTCGTACCGTGCCTCAAGAGTCCTAAGTTCACTTTTAAACTCTTGGAGCTTGTCTATGGTAAAGGTAAGTCGGCCTACAGAATCTAATAATTGCTGAACCCGGAACTTAGAATCCTGAAGTTCAATCTCATTGACTTCATTCAGGGCAGATAGTCTATCTACTTCAGTTTTCATCAGGGTCAGATCTCTTACGAGCAGTCCTTTTTCATCTTCCAAATACAGGATTTGCGTTTGAGATTGCGCATAGCTGTAATAAAAAGCGATAAGTACGCCAATTACAACTGCTACCAAAGCTGCCAGGAGAATTTTATAATTGAATTTTGTATCTTGAATATCCATTCAACAAGGGCTAAGTTCTAAGTAGGTTTTTAAGCGTTAAGATTTGGAATTAACCAAGCTACCAAATATAATAAATGATCTCAACACGGTTCTCCTACCCCGTGTGTGTTTTGGATGTAATGCACGATTATATCGGGGAGAGCAGATTTTGTGTACCCCTTGTCGAGACCAAATACCGCTTACCGAGTTCAATTTCACAGAAGAAAACAGTTTAGATCGCACTTTTTACGGACGAATTACCATTGAAAAAGCTTCAAGTTTTCTTTTTTTTAATGATTTAGGGGTCGTAAAGAACCTCATCCATTACCTGAAGTACAGGAACCAACCTCAGATCGCTAACTTTATAGGAGATTGGTATGGGTCGTATCTTAAGAAAGATAAAGGTCTTCCTGCTATAGACATGGTCTTGCCGGTGCCAATGCATCCAAAAAAACTAAAAAAAAGGGGGTATAACCAGGTAGAAGGTTTTGGTAAAAGACTTGCCCATCATCTAAATGCAGCCTATTGTGATGATATCCTTATAAAAACGACCCACACTCAAACACAGACACAAAAATCCAGGATCTTCCGCTGGCAACATCAGAGCCCCTCCTTTGCGCTACTAAAGCCACATAGTTTAGCACATAAAAAAATATTGCTTGTGGATGATGTGGTTACAACAGGTGCTACCCTTGAAGCCTGTGTAAAAGCTATCAATGATGAAATCAACGTTACCATCTATATAGCTACAATGGCCATGGTCCCTTAATTTTAGAAATCTACAAATTAGTTGTTTCTTTGCTCAAACTATGGGGTACATGGCTTTCACAAAGCGTTTTATTGCAGGAATATTTCTTGTTTTTATGGCCTTGGCACTGCATCAATGCGCCCGCCGCGGAAGTCCCTCCGGTGGGCCGAAGGATACCGAAGCCCCTGTGTTGATCAAAGCCGAACCGGAGAATCTGAGCATCAATTTTAAGACTACGAAAATCCGACTTTATTTTGATGAATATATCAAGTTACAAGATGTTCAAAATCAGCTAATTGTTTCTCCTCCATTTCAATATCCTCCGGAAATAAGTCCACAGGGGGGGGCCAGTAAGTATGTGGAAGTGGTCATTAAAGACACCTTGAAGGAAAACACTACCTATACCCTAAATTTTGGTCAAAGCATTGTAGACAATAATGAGAACAACCCAAGCTCTTATCTCACATATGTCTTTTCTACCGGGGACTATATAGATTCTCTGGCTCTTCTGGGGGTTGTTAAAGATGCTTTTAACAAGGAAACCGACGAATTTATCAGTGTAATGCTATATGAAATAGATACGGCATATACAGATTCAGTAATCACGAAAAGGCCTCCAAATTATATTACCAACACTAAGGATAGTACCACTATTTTCAGGCTTCAAAATCTAAAAGCCGGGAAGTACAGGCTACTGGCGATCAAAGATGAAGGGAAAAACAACCTCTACGATGCGGTTACAGACAAGATCGGATTTGTTGAGGATACCATCTCTTTGCCCACAGACTCTATTTACCTTTTAAACCTCTTCAGGGAAGTTCCTAAATACAGCCTTCCGGCACCAAAGTTTAGCGCCGCCAATAAGATCATCTTTGGTTACAAAGGCGATCAGGAAAAACTTAAGATAAATCCAATTAGCTTAATCCCCGACACAATTACCAGCTTTGTTGCCAAAGAACCCGGGAAGGATACCCTTAATTATTGGTTTACCCCATTTGAAGTGGATTCCCTGCTCTTCGAAGTACTTAATGAGCGCATTCAACAACGCGATACATTTACAATTAAAACACGCAAATTACCTCCAGATTCATTGGTATTGATTCCCAGTACTCGAGGTTCTATCGGGTTTCTGGATACCATGGCATTAGGAGCTAATATTCCTATTAGACAGATAGATACGTCCAGGGCATCGCTCGTGAATAAGGATTCGATCTCGCAACCTTTGAATATACGTCTCGATACTTTGGCTAACAGAATGCAGTTCTCTTTTAAGAAAGAACCAAATGAGACCTATTCCCTCTCCATTCTTCCAGGCGCCCTAACAGATCTTTTTGGGGCCAGCAACGATACCTTGCTATACAAGCTAAAAACAGGGAGTTATGCGGATTATGGCAACCTTAGAATACGGCTCCAGGGTGCAGTTTCTTACCCTATCATTCTACAACTTGTAGAACCAAAAGGTGAGGTAGTGCGTTCTATTCTTTCTGAGGAAGATATGCTGTATGAGTTTAGCCTGCTGGCACCTAAAAAGTACTTACTTCGTGTTATTTTTGACGCCAATGCTAATAAACGCTGGGATACT
>NZ_CAMYKH010000047.1:0-8689 GCF_947258935.1 uncultured Muriicola sp. | reverse complement strand
TCCTAGAAAAATTACAACCTGAAAAGATCGTGTATTTCCCTCAGGAGATAGAAGTTAGAGCCAATTGGGAGCTAGAACAGATCTTCCCTATTGAAGAGTAAAATGGTCCCTGTCCTCCAGGAATTGCAACTTAGCTCTGGTAGCAATGAGGTCTTCCTTTTTGATAATTGTATGTAGCACCTCATCTTTTGTTGAAAATTCCAATTGTGTTCCAAGTGCATCGTAACAAGCTGAGTGGCCTACATATTCATGATTATTATCATCTTTCCCAATTCTGTTAGCCCCAATGCAATATGCCATGTTCTCTATGGCTCTTGCCTTTAAAAGGGTATCCCATGCTGTGATCCTTGGTTTAGGCCAGTTGGCAACATACAACAAGAGATCATAGCCTTGTGTATTTCTGGACCATACAGGGAAACGAAGATCATAACATATCAAAGGACATATTTTAAAGCCTTTATAATCCACTATAAGTAGCTCCTTCCCTGAAGCGTACGTTAGGTGTTCTCCTGCAAGGGTAAAGGTATGCCGCTTATCATAATACTGATAGTTGCCATTGGGCTCAACAAAGAAAAGCCGATTTGTATACTGTCCATTTTCATAAAATGGAATACTTCCTACAACTGCCGCCTCCGTCGTTTGAGCCTCAAACTTCATCCATTGCAGTGTTTTGATACCTTCATTTTTGTCAATGGCTTCCGGGGTCATAGTAAAGCCTGTTGTAAACATTTCGGGCAGAACAATTAGGTCTACCGCCTTTTCTATGGCACGGATCTTCTCTGAAAACCATGCTCTGTTCTTTCCAGGATCTTGCCAGAATAAGGAGGTTTGTATTAAAGCGATAGAGAGTTGAAGATCCATTGTGTTTTGGTCCTATTTACGAGTTAAAATATCTTCAAAATGAACAAAGCCCTGCATTCTGGCATGATCTAAGGCAGAATTACCACGGGCATCCTTGATGTCCACATTGGCCCCATGTGCTATTAGCAGGCGGGCTATTTCAGGTTGGTTAAAGGTGATAGCAAAGATAAGGCAGCTGGCACCCATGGTATTGGTGGTATTTACATTGGCTCCTGCTTTCATTAATAGTTCCGCTATTTCCACGTATCCTTTAAAACAGACCCCCATTAAAGCGGTATTGCCCACCCCGTCTTTCTCATCTACCAGGGCTCCGTGCTCCAATAATGATCTAACAATTGCGCCATGATTGTAATAAGCTGCTAAAATTAAGGGGGTAGAACCTCGCTGATCTTTGGTATGAACAAGATCAGGTTGCTCCTTAAGTGCTTTGTCTACTTCCTTCAGATCACCTTGTCTGATCGCATTAAAAAAAGATTCTTGTTGCATACTCCTAAATATAAAAAAACAGGCTTCAACTTTTCAAATGTAGGCTATAATTTTATACCGTATATTGTGGTATGAAAGAGAAAGTTTTTAATGTCTTTGGGATGCCCCTGGAGCCATGCTGCTATGATCCAATGACCGGGTATTTCAGGGATGGTTTTTGTAAAACAATGGATTCGGACACTGGCACCCACGTGCTTTGTGCAAGGGTTACTGCCGAATTTCTTGCCTATTCTAAAGAGCACGGAAATGACCTCACAACTCCCATACCACAATGGCAATTTCCGGGTCTTAAACCCGGCGATCAATGGTGTTTGTGTATCTCAAGATGGATCGAAGCAGAAAATGCAGGAGTAGCTCCTCCAGTTGTACTAGAAGCAACTCACCAAAAGGCCCTGGACTATACAACGCTTGAAAAACTAGTGGAATACGCCTATACTTCGCGTGCTTCCAAAACCTGAAATCCGTATCTTAATCTCTGACACCGGGGGAAAAGTCCTGGGGTGCGTTTTGTGGCTGATTTATGGTCCCTGCACTTCCGGTATCATTGTATAATGTCCATTCTGAAAAGGTATACCCCGTATTCCCTCTCTGAACGAATGTATTTCGTACAGCACGACCATCTTCAAATTCATGATTCGTCCCAGAACCATCTTCCCCAACCACCCCAAAAACATCGATTACATTCCCGAATGGATCAACCAACACAAGGTTATCATCACCATTGGAATCGGCCGGACTATTAAGTCCCGCTTCCATATCTGGCACAACCCCATAGATCTGTTCAAAAGATTCAGCATTTGAAGCTATTACAATTGTATGACCAGAATACATAATACGACCGCTAAGGTCTAAAGTGGAGCCCAGAGTAGTATTGCCATTGGTATATCTATCGAGGTGCCATCCATTGAGTGATAAAGAATCATTCCCTGAATAAAATAGTTCTACAAAACGAGCAGTACTAGCATTATCCGGATCTGCAAGTTCTGAGATAAATACATGGTCTGAGGTAAACTCCGTGATCAAGTCTTCACAGCGTTCCTTATTAAAGTTCAGATCTGCCTGAGATCTTACAATCAATTGTGGCACCTCATTTTCCGGATAATAAATTCCTGTGATGGTGCCCATACCTTCGGGTAGTATTTCCTGTGAAAAATCTGCATAGCCACTATTGAGCAACAGCAGTTGCTGGTCATTACAATCTATCAGGATTCGTTTAGACATTTCTTCCGCAACTGCATATGACCCTCCCAATTCTTCTTCACTGAATTCAATGTTTTCTATCGTAACCAAGGTATTCGCGTGTTGAAACTCAAGATCTTCTATTGTTGAAACGAAAGGAACTATTACAGATTCTTTTTCGCAGCTCTTTTCAAAGTGCTTACCTATAGCATGTGTGGGAATCCTGCCTACAATAAAGTTGCCAAAAGATGTATAGGCACTACCTAATTTGAAAATTGCTTTGGTCCTTCCCAGATATAGCCCCTTCAAATGAATATACACCTTATCTCCAGGAGAAAAACGTAAATAAGAATCGCGAAGATCCACTTCTATTTGAATTCCCGTTGTGGGATTACTAGCCTTATCCTGAATATGTATGGTATTGAAGAAATTTCCCGATTCATCAGAAGATATCACGTACCCTTCAAGTACTAAATCTTCCAATATTTTTTTAGTACTACCTTGATACAGATCATAAACGTTTTGAAAAGTAGTATTCGGCTTTATGTCAATGCTACAAGCTGATGATGGCGGTTCCCAATCATCTGAACGGATGCAAGCAACGAGAAATACCATCATTAAAATGGTTAAAATTCTATATGGTTTAAGTAGAGACATGGTCCGGAAAATATTTAAAAACTAATTGCAACATTGAGAAAAAAGGTTCTTCCAAAGCCATACCAATATTTGGGACCAAATGAAGGGCTTCCACTTAGATTATCCTGAACCATCTGTCCATAATTCCCATTTCTACTTTGCTCAAACCCACCTGTTTTATAGTTGGTGTCCAATACATTGTTTATACTGCAAAAAACACTGATGTAATGATCATTATACAACCATGACTTACCTCCAATAAGATTAAGTAGGTAAACAGATGGAAGCGATTTTTGTTCAAGCATCGCTCTTATTCTTTCTTCTGAAGCCTCAGGAAATGCCATCCCAGTATTTGGATCAATTTTAAAGCTTGATGTTCGAGTTATCATTGCAATATCAATAAAATTATTAGCCAGATAATTTGCTGTTCCGGCTATCCACCAATAAGATGGATCTCTGTATTCCATCCCAACTGAAAGGGCGGTTTGAGGACCTTGGGAAATACGATAGTTTTTAATGCCGGCAATACCTAAATCAATAGTTCCTTCACTACGCTGGAGATCTTCACTGGCCCCTTCGGAATCGAAATTGATGGTTACATTAGGGTCACTTGCATATTGATGTAAGCCAATGGCTGTCACAAAAGATGCTTTAGTTGTTGGTGACAGATCATAAACTACACCTATTTCTACCCCCTTGTGAAGTCTATCTAAGCCTGTTGCAACTTCCTGCACAAAATCGGATCCAACTCCGGCATCTACATAAAAGAAATTTATCTCAGTTGTGTTTTGAAACCGTGTATAATAAGAGGACGCCCTTGCGGTAAGTTTTGGCATTCGGAGTAGATAGGTCAGATCAACACTATTCACTTTTTCATTCGAAATGTTGGGAACTGTCTCATTATTCTCCCTGGGATTAATAAATAATGACTTCAAGAGAGGGGCTCGTGTGCCCAGAAATGCATGGGCTTTGAACCAATGCCGTGAAGTAAGCCTATACGACAGTCCTCCTTTTAAAGAACTGTTGTGAAAGAGCTTCAATTCCCCTTCTCCAAGGGAGTTTTGTAAGTAACGCTCATTTAAGAAAAGCCCGTTTCTTTGAAAATCTCTTGCTGCATAATCCCCCGCGACAAAAATGTCCCATTGTTTCCAAAAAAAACGGGCTTGTAAAAAACTTTCCCAATAATGAGTATTGATGGTATAATTATAATTGAAGATCTCATTCTGTTCCTTGCTAAGAGAGCCATTTACATCATTGCGAGTATTTGAAAAAGGATCACTGTCTAATAGTTCCTTTCCACCTAAAAGGTCTCTGGTCCTTGCAAAACTCTGCCTCTCTGAACGCTGAAAACTAATACCGGTATCTATTTTGAACTTTTGGCCCAATGCAAGATTCATCAGTACATTACCGGTAAGTGACCTTTCATTGTTTACATCATCATACCAGACGTAAGCAGCATTTTGTTGCCGTGAATCTCTACTATTCGCTTCATATAATGTAGGCCATGGCCATTGTGAATTTTCCAGTAATGCTTCTTTTGCCTGATTTGCTCCAATAAAATTTGCCCCAATCGGACTGTTGATATAATAGCTCGGCATATACCTGTAGTAGGTAGGATCAGGGTTTGGAGCATCGTAATATCCTACCCTGCTGCTGGCAATTTCTCCAGATTGATGTGCCAAAGCCGCCCTTATTTGCATATCGCCCGACTTGTATTTATAGTACATCATCCATATTGGTTCATGAAGGGTTCTGATTCTCGATGATCTTAATGAGCCATCCTGCCACCCCCAGTAAGGATTGTATTTTGGTCCCAGTAAGGTGACTACCTCATCTGTAAGTGCCGCAGATCTTCCTCTGCTATTGTAGGCATTGATCATAGCCATTCCCAAAGTATGTTTTGATAAAAAAGTATAGTCTACAGCCGAAAACAAAGAATAGGCATTGTAATGTGTTCCATCTAAATACCCTTCTTGTGCCCAGCGACGTGAAATTGATAAAGTGTATGCCAGGCTTTTGTTTCGAATCCCCGAATGGTAGGTTGCCATGACCCGATTCCTGTATGTTCTGTTAGAAGTGGCTGCCGAAAAGCGCAAACCCGGTCTTGCATTGGATGGTGACATGTCTATGGAGGTACTTCCCAATAGGCCTCCAAAAGCATTCTCGGAGCCAGAAAGGCCATAGTCTAATTCCTGACTCCGTGTAGCATCATTGAGTCCGCCCCAATTATTCCATTGTGGTCTACCATCCCAGGTGCGATTCATGGGTATACCATTGATGAGGACCTTACCTTCATTGGAATCGTATCCGCGTACTTTAAAATAAACCTGACTAAAATCAAAAGCTGCCCTGGAAAGAAATACATCGCGTGTTGCTTGTAATAAACCTGAGGCAGTTTCGAGGGTAGTATTATCAAAAAGGTCTGCTTCCGTTAGCGCTATCAAATTGTCTGTTTTTTCAATTGCTAAATTTTGCTCCATATAGATTGGACCTATATGAATACTATCAGTTTCCAGGAATACGGGATAGTATTTAGTAATCATGTTTGTTGCGGAGAAGATCAATTGCTGCTGCCCTTTTAATTCTGTTCGTAGGATAAATTCTCCTTTCTCATTAGTACGAGTTTCTTCATTACTTACTTCCAATTGCACAACAATATCCTGCAGGGATCTTTGATTTCGGTACTCCAACACCACTCCGGTAATAAAATTAGACTGAGCTTTTCCGCTGGGCATAAAAAACAAACTCAAAACGCTCCCTATTAAGAGAGCAAATCTGAATTGTTCTGACATATTGTAACACCTCTTCATAATTAGACAGGATAAATACTGTACTATCATTTTCACCAGGACCAAAATAATGGCAGGTGCTGCAACCCCCTTGCATCTTTGAATACTACCTTGGGCATTAGATCAAAAGGATGGTCAAAATCAAATAATAATGAGTGTCTTAAGGATGTGTATATTTCTGTTTTGTGGCCTGGTAATAAGTGCGCAAGACAAAAATTTGTATCAAATACATACTATCGCCTTTTACAACGCGGAAAATTTATTTGACACCTTAAAAGATTCCCTTGTATTTGATGACGCTTTTACCCCGGAAGGTTCATTTCACTGGACCCAGGAACGTTATAAGAAGAAAATTGAAAACCTGGCAAAAGTGATTAGCGGAATTGGAGAAAGATATAGAATGAGACCGCCAGATGTCATCGGACTATGTGAAGTAGAAAATCTGAAGGTATTGCAAGATCTTGTTGCACATCCCGTATTACGCAATTTCAATTACGGGATCATTCACCAGGATGGTCCTGATGAACGTGGTATTGATGTAGCCATGTTATTCAATAAGAGAACTTTTCTTCCGGTAGCTATTAAACAACACTCCCTACAACTTTTAAATGAACAGAGATTTCGGGAATACACTAGAAATCAACTAGTGGTGTATGGCTTCCTGGACAATGAAGCTTTCTATCTTATTGTAAATCACTGGCCGTCCCGTCGTGGTGGTGAAACAAGAAGCAGACCCCATAGAATTGCCGCTGCCGAATTGAATCTAAGCATCATTGATTCCATAGAACAAATAGCGTTTGCTCCCAGGATCATAGGTATGGGAGATTTTAATGATAATCCTACAGACTACAGCTTTATAAAAGTTCTTCGAACAAAAGGAAAGTCAAAAGATCTGAAAGATCAGGAACTCTTTAATCCTATGGAACAATTATTTTTAAAGGGAGAAGGAAGTTTGGCTTATCGCGACCGATGGAGCCTCTTCGACCAGTTTTACGTTAGCGGGAATTTAAGGAATGGTAATGCGCCAATGCAAGTTTGGAAGGCTGGTATATATAATCCTCCATTTTTAAAGATACAACAGGGGCCTTACAAAGGATATCCTCTAAGGACCTATGCTGGAGGACGTTATACTGGCGGTTATAGTGATCATTTTCCGGTCTATATGTATTTGATAAAGCAGCAGTCTTTACTCGGGAACAATTAATTTAATATTCCGCCACTTTACTTTAATGCCTCCACCGTCATGGATCTGTAGCGCTATGGAGCCTTCCCCGGCGCCAATGGCCTTATCATTAATGCTGACCATCTGTACCCCATTGAGCCATGAGGTAAGTTGATCTCCCATTACCCGGATCTTTAAGGTATTCCACTGTCCTTCTCTTAAGATCAGTTCCTTTTCCACCTCCGGCTTAACAAGCCAGCCACGGCCGTAGGATTCATAGACGCCCCCGGTGTGTTTTCCTTTGGGAGCCACCTCAACCTGCCAGCCACTTACCTTGGTGCCTTCTACTGTTGATCTGATAAATACCCCGCTGTTGCCATCCGCTTCCTGTAAGAATTCCAGGCTTACTTCAAAATCTTTATACGATTCATCTGTAGCCAGATAACCATATTGGGCATCGGGTCCACTTTCTGAGACCAAAAGGCCATCTTCCACATACCATTTTTCGGTGCCATAGATTGTCCAGCCTGTGAGGTCTTCCCCATTAAAAAGTGATCTTTCCTGGGCTAATAAAATGACTGAAAACAGGCAGGCTGCAAGTGTGTATATATATTTCATAGTATGTTGATTTTAATTAAACCATTGTGCCCAGGGTATACGACTTAAAATAAGCACTAATCCCAGTCCGTAGAATATGGCAATACTTTTAAATTTCTTGTTTCCTTCCATAAACTTCTTGTGCCTGGACCAGCCAATAGTGATCAGAACAACGGCTACAATATTTATTAATGGGTGTTCTACTGCCAATAAACGGGCTGCAGAATTAAGGCCTCCCATCCCCAGGGTTTTAACAGCATAGAAACCGCTTGAAGAGATAAAATAAAGCAATAGGCCCACCACTAGTTGCAGATGACAAAGGATAAGGGCAAACAGGCTTAACCGATAGTCCTTTTCCAGGGTGAACATACGTTTGCTGATAAGACCTGTAATGGCATTTGCTACAGCGAGAAACAAAAGGGCCAGGACTATATAGGCAAAATAGGAATGTAAAACAGATATCCAATCTGTCATAAGACTGTTTTCCATAGTAATTTATTTAGGGTTTAAATGTACTAATTTTTGGGCATTAAAAACCCCGCCGGTTGGCGGGGTTCTATAAAATAACCTGTAAGGATTCTTAGTTAAAGATATAGCGAAGTCCAACTTGTGCTTGCCATCTGGAACTTTGGATCCCGTTATCGTCTAACTGTACCAAACGAGCTGGCAATTCAGTATCAAACGAGAATTCCGGATCTGGTCCTGCAGTTTCTGTTCTTAACAAAGCTACCTCGCTACCAATAAATTTCTTCTTACCCCACTCCTCATTCAATAAGTTAGTAAAGTTAAAGATATCTATTGAGAACTGGAAAGTGTGTTTTTTAGGACCTCCAAAGTTCATTGAGAAATCTTGTAATAATTTCAGGTCAATGATGTTGCTCCAGGCTCCGTCATCTCCATTACGCTCAGCATATTTTCCTCTTCTGCTATTCAGGTATTCGTTACCACTGATAAAAGCATCTAAAGCTGCCCATTGTGC
>NZ_CAMYKH010000046.1 GCF_947258935.1 uncultured Muriicola sp. | reverse complement strand
AAAAATGGTGTCAAAAAGATCATTATCCTCAATGGACATGGAGATAATGCTCCAACATTGACCTATGCAGCACAGATGATCAACCGAGATGCGCATATTTTTGTATGTGTAGACACCGGTGAAAGCAGTGATATAGATCTTTACGATCTAATTGATACACCCAATGACATCCATGCCGGTGAAATTGAAACCAGTACTTCGCTTGCTATTCGTCCCGATATGGTACAAATGGACAAGGCCGTTAATGAAACATTGAAATTTGGAAGTAAATTTTTAGATTTTGACGATGTGCGAAGTGTAAATTGGTATGTAAGGACCGATAAGATATCAGAAAGCGGGGTCATGGGCGATCCTACCAAAGCCACTGCCGAAAAAGGAGAGAAAATGTGGGAACTGATGATACATCACATGGTACATCTGGTAGAATCTATTAAGAATACGCCACTAGATGATCTGTATCAAAAAAGTTATTAATGACAATAACCCGGGTTTCCTACGAAAGAATAGATCTGCAATTATCTATCCCTTATACCATAGCCTATGAAACGGTTTCGGAAATAAGCAATTATATCCTGAAAATTGAGACCAATACCATGATGGTGGGTTATGGCTGTGCTGCCCCAGACCTTGAAGTGACAGGAGAAACCCCTGAAATGGTTGAAGTAGCCATACGGAATTTCATCATCCCATTATTAAAGGGATCATCACCTTTCCATTATGCACGCCTGTTGCAAGATCTGAAGATTCATTGTAAAGACGACTCGTCAGCGCTGGCCATGGTAGACATGGCGTTGCTAGACCTAGTGTCCAAAAAGGCCAACTTACCTCTTTATCAATTCCTCGGCGGATACAGAGACAGTATAGCTACCAGTATCACGGTGGGCATCATGCCTTTGGATGAAACCCTAGAACAAGCAAAGGAATTCATTTTGCAAGGGTTCTCTATTCTTAAAATAAAAGGTGGATTAGTGCTGGAGGAGGATATTGCCAAAATGATACAGTTGCGGGAGCGTTTCCCTGATATTGTGCTGAGATTTGATGGAAATCAGGGGTATTCCGTGAAAGATTCGATCGCCTTCGTCAATGCCACGGCCTCTGTGGGAATTGAAATTTTTGAGCAGCCTACCAGAAAGAAACGCGGCAAAAAATTAGGCAAGGTAACACATAGGGTGGGGGTGCCGGTGATGGCAGATGAGAGTTTGAAAACCCTGGCCGATGCCTTTAATCTGGCCCGTAATGACTGGATCGATATGGTAAACATTAAGTTGATGAAGGTGGGCGGTATTTTGGAAGGGATGCATATAAATTCGGTTGCCAGGGCAGCCGGTTTAGAGGCCATGGTAGGCTGCCTGGATGAATCGGCCCTGGGGATCTCTGCCGGGCTCCATTTCGCCTTGTCCAGACCCAATATACATTTTGCCGATCTGGATGGTCATCTGGATCTTGAGAATGACCCCTTTACCGGGCTTTTTCGTCTCGAAAAAGGTATTTTATATCCATCTGAAGCATACGGACTAGGACACTCTGAGTAAAATTTGGAAAGATCCTGTGAGCAAATAATAACGTATATCAGCTAATTAAATAAAAAAATGATCGAAATAGATAATATAGAATTGTCATATCTCAACATTGATGATTATCAGGAATTAAAAGAAGCCATGATAGAGGCATATTCCACAATGGCCAATGCGTATTGGAAAGAACACCATATTCAAAAACTGATAGACCTGTTCCCTGAAGGGCAGGCTGTGATTAAGATCAATGGTGAATTGGCTGGATGTGCCTTATCTATAATAGTGGATTACACCGAGTTTGATGGTAGTCACACCTATAAAGATATAACCGGGAATTATACATTTAGTACGCATACTATGGAAGGGGATATGCTTTACGGCATAGACGTATTCATTAAGCCCGAATTTCGTGGATTACGCCTGGGGAGACGCTTATATGACTATCGGAAAGATCTTTGTGAACGCCTAAACTTAAAAGGAGTAGCCTTTGGAGGGCGTATACCTAATTATCATTTACATTCAGATACTTTATCACCCAAGGAATACATCCAGAAAGTACGAAGGAAGGAAATTCAGGATCCTGTTTTGAACTTTCAGATCTCAAATGATTTTCACCCTGCTAAGGTTATAAAAGGCTACCTGGAGGGCGATGAAGCTTCCAATGAATTTGCCGTCCTTATGGAATGGGATAATATCTATTATGAGAAACCCAATAAAAAGGCTGCTAACAGGAAAAAGGTTATCAGGCTGGGCCTTATTCAATGGCAAATGAGACCTTATAAAGATCTGGATGAATTGTTGCAGCATGCAGAATACTTCATCGATGCCGTTGCGGGCTATCGATCAGACTTTGCACTATTCCCGGAATTCTTCAATGCGCCTTTAATGGCAGATAATAACCATATGCCAGAATCCGAGGCAATACGTGAACTCGCCAAGCATACAGAAGAAATTGTAAAGAGATTCTCCGAATTTTCCATTTCCTATAACATTAACATTATCACCGGAAGCATGCCGGAAATGAAGGATGGCAAATTGGTAAATGCAGGCTATCTATGTAGGCGAGATGGCAGTATGGAACGCTATGAAAAATTACATGTTACTCCGGATGAGGCAAAGGTTTGGGGTATGCAGGGAGGCAAAGAATTAAGGACCTTTGATACCGATTGCGGAAAGATCGGAGTATTGATCTGTTACGATTCAGAATTTCCGGAATTAAGCAGAATACTGGCCGATGAAGGTATGGATATCTTGTTCATTCCTTTCCTGACGGATACACAAAACGGTTATTCGCGTGTAAGACATTGTGCCCAGGCAAGGGCTATAGAGAATGAATGCTATGTGGCCATAGCCGGTAGCGTAGGGAATTTACCCAATGTGCATAATATGGACATACAATTTGCTCAATCTATGGTATTTACACCTTGTGATTTTTCTTTTCCTACCAATGGGATCAAAGCAGAAGCCACTCCAAACACCGAAATGATCCTGATAGCGGATGTAGATATTGATCTTTTGCGTGAACTGAATCAGTTTGGCGCAGTAAGAAACCTGCGAGATCGTAGAAAAGATATTTTTGATCTTAAGCGAACGAAACAGTAATTGTGGAAACTGAATCTTCGTAGTTTAGGTATCCAGTATTTTTACCTCATCATTGAGTTGTTCTAAGGTGCTTTTTGCATCACCAAAGAGCATTTTGGTCTTGTGGTGAAAGAACAATTGGTTTTGAATACCGGCATATCCGGGACTCATACTCCGTTTCATGACCACTACATTCTTAGCTTCCCACACATTGATTACCGGCATTCCATAGACAGGACTTGCGGGGTCATCATAGGCCGCAGGGTTCACCACATCATTGGCACCGATCACCAGGACCATATCCGTATTTGGCATTTCCTCGTTAGCGTCTTCCATATCGAGTAATTTGGGATATGGGACGTCTGCTTCGGCCAGCAGTACATTCATATGTCCGGGCATACGACCTGCAACGGGATGGATGGCGTATTTCACATCTACACCGTTGGCTGAAAGGAGGTTGTCTAGCCTTTTTACAACTTTTTGAGCCTGTGCAACCGCTAAACCGTAACCGGGAACAATGATTACACTTTTAGAATAGTAGAGCTGTATGGCCAGATCCGTATAGGTTATTTCTTTGGCTAACTGTTTATCTCCATTATCGGTGGCTGTTTGATTGTTTTCCCCAAATCCACCTATTAATACATTGAGGAGTGAACGGTTCATGGCTTTGCACATTAAAACGGTAAGGATGATCCCTGCAGAACCCACCAATATGCCACCCACTAACATAATCTTATTTTCATAGATAAGTCCGGCCGCAGCTGCTGAAAGTCCCGTAAAGGCATTGAGCAGGGAGATAACTACCGGCATGTCTGCTCCCCCAATGGGAGCGACAAAGGAGAATCCATAGAGTAGAGCAAGTACCATCACCAATACGATATACCATAGTGTGGGATCGGCCATGTTGAGGTAAACATACGCACTCATGGCTAACAAGGCTCCCAGTAAAATAAGGTTTACAATGTTGTGTTTGGGAAAGGTTACCTGACTATCCTTTACGAGTCCCTGTAATTTGGCATAGGCCAACATACTCCCGGTAAAGGCAATGGCTCCAATCAGCAGTGTTATCAATAAAATTAGTAATTGTCCTTTACTCAGAATGGTAGCCCCATTTGCATATTGTGTCAATTCAGTAGATGCCAGTACAGCCGCACAGGCACCACCCAGCCCATTGAATACAGAGACCATTTGGGGCATTGCTGTCATTTCAATTTTTATGGCACTGATATAACCAATAATACCTCCCACCATCATGGCTCCGAAGATCCAGAGATAATTGTTGGGAGCATCTGTAATTGGGATAAACAAGGTTGCCAAAATTGCGACGACCATCCCAAAGGTTGCCAGAGCATTTCCTTTGCGAGCAGTGTCTGGGGAGCTCATCTGCTTTAAACCAATAACAAATGAGGTGGCCCCTAGAAGATAGATTAAATTAATAGCGGTAATGAGCATTTTATTTTTTCTTTTTGGAGAACATCTTTAACATTCGGTTGGTCACTGCAAAACCACCCACTACATTGATCATTCCCAACACTACACCTAAAGCTCCAAGGCTAAGGCTGAAGTAGTCAGTTGGTGCTGCATTGCGAATAAGCAAAATAGCACCTATGATCACTACCCCGCTAATGGCATTTGCGCCAGACATTAAGGGGGTATGTAATACGGTTGGAACTTTTGAGATCACTTCAAACCCCAGGATTACGGTGAAGATCAAAAGATAGATAAGGATCAGGTTATTTTCCAGATAGAGAAAGAGTTGTTCCATATAGTTTGCTTTTTCATTTTTTTAGTTCGCTATGTGAGTAAGGTTTTTGCTATGATCTCATTACTTAGGTCTAGCTGCAGTTGACCTTCTTTTACGATAAGTTTTAAATAGTTGGCCACATTATTGCTGTAAAAAAAGCTGGCATCCTTTGGCATATCGGCAGCCAGATAGCTATTGCCAACGATCTTCACTCCTTTGTAAATTATGGTCTTATTATCTTCCGTTACAGCGCAATTTCCTCCGGTTGAAGCTGCCAGATCTATGACCATAGAACCCGTCTTCATTTTGCTTACGGTCTCTTCCGTTAGAAGTATTGGGGCTTTTTTACCCATGATCTGGGCGGTAGTGATCACTATGTCCGATTTTGATGCCCGGTGCGCTACTTGTTCTTGTTGCTTGTTTAAAAACTCAGGTGTCTGTTCAACGGCATATCCTCCTGCATCTTTTTTATCGATGGCTCCCGGAACTACAACGAATTTAGCCCCCAGGCTTTCCACCTACTCTTTAGCCGCCGCACGCACGTCGAAGGCTTCCACCATAGCTCCCAATCTTCTGGCTGTGGCAATGGCCTGTAATCCGGCAACGCCTGCTCCTAATACCAGTACTTTACAGGGTTTTATACTACCTGCCGCTGTGATCATCATGGGAAAAAAACTCGGAGATTCATTGGCAGCTAATAAAACAGCTTTATAACCCGATATAGAGGCCATGGAGGATAAGATATCCATAGTTTGGGCGATAGTAGTTCTGGGGATTAGGTCCAGACTTACCGCCTTCAACTCTAGTTTCTTGATTTGTTCAATAAGGGCCTCGTTAGCAAAAGGGGAAAACATGGCTACCAGAAGGGCCCCTTTTTTAATGTGTTTAAGATCCTCCTTTGGGATGGGATTGATAGTAACGAGAATATCAGCCTCTTTCAGGACGGCATCCCTGCTTTTTATACTGGCGTATTTCTCGTATTTTGAATCAGGGAAACTGGCTAGTTCCCCGGCTTCTTTCTCGATCCAGAAGTCGGTATTTGTTACTTTAAACTTTTTGAGGGTGCTTGGAACAAGGGCAACACGTTGCTCGTGTGGTTCTTTGAGTATTCCTATAATCATATATGGTTAAATAACATCTAAGAGGCCTCAATGTAAGTATAAAATTTGGAAAATAACAAATTTGAAAAAGTGTTGGTATGTCAAAGATGTAATACTCTACAAAGAAATATATGAGAATATGCCTTATGCCTTTTAAGTCATACGACTTATTATAAATTATATTTACTTTATGTTACAACAATTGATGATTGAAGATCTATTATAATTCTTTTAGTTGATTCAATTGTTGGTCTTAAGAAAGGAATAAATGGCAAAGGAGATTTCCAAAATTGTAATCATTGGCGCCGGTTTTGGCGGTATAGAACTAGCCAAAGCCCTTAGAAATAAACCGATTGAGGTATTGTTGATCGATCAGCATAATTACCACAATTTTCAACCCCTTATGTACCAGGTTGCCACCGGGGGATTAGAACCCGGCAGTATTGCGTATCCGGTAAGGAGGATCTTCCGCCGTAACAAGAATGTTACATTCCGTATGGCGGAAGTTCAGGAAGTTGTGCCGACGGAGAATAAACTGCTAACAAGTATTGGAGAGATACGGTATGATTATCTGGTGATCGCCACGGGAAGTCAAAACAACTTTTTCAATTTCGAGCCTGTTAAGGATCAATTGCTAACCTTAAAATCTATTCCTGAGGCCCTTAATTTAAGGAGTTTTATTTTTCAAAATCTTGAGAAAGCGCTGACCAATACAGGGGATGAACCCCTGGAAGAGATCATGAATATCGCCATAGTAGGGGGTGGACCTGCCGGGATTGAACTTGCAGGGGCCTTAGCCGAGATGAAACGCTATGTGTTACCCAAGGATTTTCCTGAGTTAGATCTTTCCAAAATGAGTATAAATCTGTATGAGGCTTCGCCCAAATTGCTTGCGGCCATGTCCGAAGAAGCTTCGGCCAAATCTCTGGTTTATTTACAGCAATTAGGGATCAATGTATTTCTAAATGCACGGGTTCAATCATATGATGGTTCTAAAATTGCCTTAGAGGATAATACCTCTTTTAGGACAGATACGGTTATTTGGACGGCAGGTGTAAAAGGGGCACCTATTAAGGGATTACCACAATCTGCTATTATTGGAGGTAATAGAATAGCGGTCAATGAATATAATCAGGTGATAGCAGCCGAAAGAATTTTTGCTATTGGTGATGTGGCCGCTCATGTAACTCCCGAAGAACCAAAAGGATTACCCATGCTTGCGCCGGTAGCACAACAACATGGTAAGCTTTTGGCGAAGAATATAATCCAATTAACAAAAGATAGACCAATGAAAGCTTTTGACTATTCAGACAAGGGGGTCATGGCCACTATTGGGAGGAGAAAAGCCGTTGTAGACCTCAAAGTGTGGAAATTTCAGGGAACTTTTGCCTGGTTGGTATGGATGTTTGTCCATATCATGTCGCTGGTAGGTTTCAGGAATAAGATCGTTGCCTTCTTTGATTGGATGGTAAATTATTTTACCTATGATCGCCCTTTAGGACTTATTATCAGACCTTATAGAAGAGAAAATAAACCCCTGGATTAAAACTCATATTATTTTAGCAAGTAAATTATAGTAGTTAATCCTTTATCCCCATTTTATTAAGAATATCATCCATCAAACACCACTTTGTAATGGAGGATTGTAAGAGGTTGACACCTACAAAAGCCGTAAACCATAGCCAATGTATATTGTGGTAAATGGCCAATAAGAGGCTGATAAGTATAAAGGAGCCGGCAACGGCCCGTACTATTCTGTTTTTCATGATATTTTATTTAAATGGATCTTTCTATAGGAACTACAACCGCTTTTATTGGATTGTTGGTCTCTAGGTTTTGATTGAACTCTTCAATAAGTTTAAAAAGCAGATCAATATTTGTCTCCTGCGTAAAGGAGAAAAATAAACTGGATTCTATCCCACCTTTTTCACTGGGAAACCAACTTGCCGTTCGCACCATGGATGTGGTATTTTTATACCCATCAATATGTCCTTCACTAAAACTTTCAATATTAGCTTTTTTAAACAGTCGTAAAATTTCACTTTCAAATTCTTCAACGACCGTAACAATTAATAGTTTCATTTCTTCAATTTTTTAAGTAGACAGACTAGTTATTAGTGTCTCATTTTATCTTTTTTACTTCAACCCCAGCCTCCGGATAATTTTTGCGCTCAATCATATAGTATACCAGAGGGACTACCAGCAATGTAAGTACCGTAGAGACAATGGTCCCGCCCATCAATGAAATTGCCAAACCTTGAAAAATTGGATCAAAAAGAATAACGAACGCCCCAATTACTACGGTGCCTGCAGTTAATAAAATGGGGGTGGTCCTTACGGCACCGGCCTCTATAACAGCTTGTTTTATGGGTATTCCTTCCGCCAGCCGAAGGTTAACAAAGTCGATCAACAGTACGGAGTTTCGCACCATAATACCAGCTAATGCGATCATTCCGATAAAGGAAGTAGCTGTGAAAAATGCCCCCATCAGCCAATGCCCTAAAACAATGCCCACCAGGGAGAGAGGTATTGCAACCATCATAACTATAGGTGCCTTAAAATTTTGGAACCAGCCTACTATTAGAATATAAATAATAGCGATAACGCCCAGGAAGGCTATACCAAGATCGCGGAAAACCTCTAAGGTAATCTGCCATTCGCCATCCCATTTCACGGTATAATCATCTTCAAAATCTGGTTGTTTTATATAGAGTTCCTCAACATCATAGCCTTCAGGTAAATTCAAACCCTTCAACTTATCGGTCATGCCCAAAATAGCATAAACAGGGCTTTCTAATTTTCCCGCCATATCAGCCATCACATAGACCACTCTTTTTTGATTCTTTCTGTAAATACTCTTTGCACTTGTAACTTCCTCAATGGATGTCAAATCGCCAATGGTAAACATATTTCCCTGGTTCGATCTTACTTTCAATTGAGCGATATCACTAAGGGTCGATTTTTCCTTTTCATCTAAGGCCAATACCAACCCTACCTGGTTTGCGGCATCCTCATCATATAAATTCGTAACCGAACGTTCGGAAAGAGCCATATTTATGGTATACGCAATTTGTTGAGGTGTTACCCCGTATAACATCGCCTTTTCTTTATCAATTATAAATTGGTATTCTTGCTGATCATCCTCTACCATCCAATCAACGTCCACCACATCATCAGTATTTTTAAGAATACCCTGTACCTGATTTGCTATATCAATTTGCATGTCATAGTCAGGGCCATAGATCTCCCCTACAATAGTTGAAAGAACGGGAGGTCCTGGCGGCACTTCAACTATTTTGATGTTGGCATTGTACTTCGCTCCAATCTGTTGTATTTCCGGGCGATAACTACTTGCGATACCATGACTTTGGATACTTCGTTCCCCTTTGTCAATTAAATTGACCTGAATATCTGCCATATTGCTTCCACCCCGTAAATCGTAGTGCCGTACCAAACCATTGAAGGTTATGGGTGCCGAAGTACCCACATAACTTTGGTAGTTGACTACCTCCGGTCTTGTACGAAGGTATTGGGCAACTTCCTGAGTAACCACAGCTGTGCGCTCCAGGGTAGTGCCTTCTGGCATATCAATGACCACCTGAAACTCATTCTTGTTGTCAAATGGTAACATTTTAACAGCTACAGATTTTGTAAAGAACATTACCACCGAACCCAGGAGTAGCAAGAAGGTTATTCCCAGGAACACCCATCGATATTTTTTATTCTCTATCAATGGTTGTTCAAACTTGGCGTACATTCTATATATAAAGGTCTCCTCCAGTGTTTTTTCAGCTTTTTTGGCTGCCGTGGGAGAAGATTTCTCTTTTTGCCTAAGAAATATATACCCCAGATAGGGTGTAATGGTCAAGGCTACAAAGAGTGAAAGCAACATGGCAATTGATGCTCCTATGGGCATAGGTGACATATATGGCCCCATCAAACCAGAGACAAAGGCCATTGGTAAAACCGAGGCTATCACCGTAAAAGTGGCCAATATTGTTGGGTTTCCTACTTCGTTAATGGCGTAGAGAGCTGCCTGTTTAAATGGCAATCGTTTCATCTTAAAATGCCGGTGCATGTTCTCTGCGATGATAATGGAGTCGTCCACTACAATACCCGTAACAAATACCAATGCAAAAAGTGTGATTCGGTTTAGGGTATAATCTAGTATATAATAGCTCAACAAGGTGAGTGCGAAGGTGATTGGGACAGACAAGAATACCACCAAACCACCACGCCAGCCCATGGCCAACATCACTACAAAAGTAACAGCAATGATGGCTCCCATTAAGTGCATAAGCAGCTCGGATACCTTTTGCGAGGCAGTTTCTCCATAATTTCGGGATACTTCTACATACACATCATTTGGTATCAAATTCTTTCTGAGATGGTCCACCTTGTCCAAAATGATGTTCGATATCTTCATCGCATCTGCTCCTTTTCGTTTGGCAACGGAAATCGTAACCGCCGGGTATTCGGATCTAAAAGCTTCCGCCTTATCACTGGCCTGTCCAAACCCATGTGACACATAATTTTTGGGTATCTCAGGACCATCTTTAATGCTAGCAATCTGTTTCATGTAAATTGGGCGGTTTTGCTGAACGCCAACAACCAGGTTCTCCACATCGGATACGGTCTCCAAAAATTTACCGGTAGTGACCAGAAATTCCGTATCGTTCTTGTCAAAACTACCGCCGCTCAGTTGCTGATTATTTACTTTGATCATCTCAGCAACAGATAGAAAATCGAGTCCGCTGGCAGCCATTTTATCTTTGTCTAATACCACGCGTAACTGCCGGTTGCGACCACCTATTTTTTGGGTGGCTGAGACATCGTTTATTTTTTCAATCTCGCCTGTCAGTTCCTGTGCAATCTGTTTTAAGCGATAATCATCGTAATTCTCACTCCAAAGGGTTAGCCCCAGCATAGGTACATCGTCAATGGCACGGGTCTTCACAAGTGGGAAGGTTACCCCTTGCGGCATAATATCCATGTGCTTATTAATCTCGTTGTATAGCTTCACAAACGAGCGCTCAATATCCTCACCCACATAAAATTGAACAATAACCATTCCTTGTTCCTTCATTGAAGTTGAGTATACATATTCAACCCCCTTGATGTTAGAGATCAGTTTTTCCAAGGGTTTTGCTACCCGACTTTCCACCTCGGTTGGACTTGCACCAGGATAGCTTACAAAAATATCGGCCATTGGTACGTCTATCTGTGGTTCTTCTTCACGCGGAATTAAAAACGAGCTATATACTCCAATAACCATAAATACGATCATCAAAAGCACCGTTAATTTGCTGCCTATGAACATTTTGGCGATCTTTCCTGCTAAACCTTCTTTCATTTATCTTTATGTTTTTGGTAATTGAACCTGCTTTTTATTTTTAATGTTGAACTGTAGCGAAATAGCATTACATCCTACCCAATTGATTGTCCTATGGACGTTTTGCCTCGTCGGCAGGTCTAACTCCTGTTCTGTTTATTGAATTGAGATTTTAACCCCGTTGTATAACTTTCCTTCTGCTGAAACAATGTATTCTTCATCAGTAGAAAGCCCAGAAAGTACTTCCACTTTATCTCCTATAGCCCTACCCAGCCGTAGCCATCGAAGCATTGCCGTGTTATTCTGACTAATCGTATAAATTCCGGTTAATTGTCCCTTGTGAACTATTGCATCCTTTGGGATCATGATAGCTTTTGATGAATCTTCGACCATAGGGAATTGAACTGTGGCATACATACCTGATAAAATATTGGCATCTGAGGCATCCAAGAGTACTTTTACCATATACTGACCTCCTGTGTTCTTAGCCGAGGTGCTGACCTCAGTAATTTTTCCACTAATTAATTTACCTAACGATTTTAATTGCACATCTACTTCGGTGTCCTTCTGAATAGCCAGAATTTCTGATTCTGGCACCATCGCCAATATCTGGTATGCACCCGGTGATTCTACTTCTAATAATGGCATACCCGGGTTTGCCATATCTCCTGTATTTATGAACTTGTTGGTTACAACACCGCTAAAAGGTGCGCGTATATTGGCATAGGATAATTGCGCATTTACTTCGTTTTTCATTTGCCTGGCTGCTTCCAAACGGGCCTTGGACATTTTGAACTGGGCGGTCATATCATCTAACTCTTTTCGCGAGGCACTGTTATCTTGAAACAAAGCTGTATAGCGGTTATAATCTTTTTCGGCGTTGTTGAAAGCCGCTTCTGCTTCCGTTATTCCCGCATTTACCTGGGCTAATTTTGCAGAAACATCTACATTATTTACACTTAGCAAAAGCTGTCCATTACGAACTTTATCACCTACCTGAACATAAATTTTGTCTACATATCCCATCATTCGGGTGCTGATGTTGGCACTTTTGGCAGCTTCCACTTTGCCACTCACCGTTAAAAATGGATTGTTGCTGTCTTCGTAAACTGAACTTACCCTCACCTGCACAGCGGGAGAATTATCAGCTACCTTCTTTTTGTCTTCGCTACCACAACCAATTGCCAAAAAAGTTAGTGCGAGAAGTCCGATTATATAGTTGTTGTGTTTCATGTTTTTTTGTCTTGAGTCCTCTTATTATAAATGGGTTGATCTGTGTTTATTCTTTTGTCAAAAACTGTACATACGCCAGTGCGTAATTGTGTTGAAAAATTGTGTTATAGTACTCCAGTTGTTTTTGGGAATATTGTGTTTCAGCCAATAACAAATCGGTTGTCTTTTCTAAACCTTGTCCGAAACGATTCGTACGGATGCGCAATGATTCTTCGGATTGTAACAAGGCAAGTTTTGTTAAGCTCAGTTTGTTTTGCGCATCTTCTAAACTTCTTTTGGCCTTGTTGAGTTCTAATTGACTTTCTGATTTGTATTGGGCTAGCTTTAATTTCGATTTGTCGTATTCTGCCTTGCTCCTTTGCGATTTTCCGAAACGTTTGCTACCCTCAAATAGATTCCATTTCAGTTCTGCGCCAAATAAATATCCGTTGGCATTCCCCTGAAAAACTTCATCGTCATGTAACTCGTAGGTTCCAAACGCATTTAATCTTGGAAGAAAGGCCATTTGATCTGCTTTGTGCATTTGTCGATATGCCTCTGTAGCTGAATTTAATGCTAGGATGTCTTTCCGGCTTTCCAAAAGATTTTCTGTAGGTATTGCTTGATTAATTATGGCCAAGGAATCAGAAGGTTTTAATATTTGATCACTGTCGGCATTCATCAAAACAGATAAATAGTTACTGTTATTCAAAATATTACTATTGGCATACTGCAATTGATTATCAATTTCAGTCACTCGCACTTCTACAGCCAACACATCTGATTTTTGGAGATACCCCTGTGTAAAACTATTATCCGCGATACGTTTGTTTTCCAGGGCTGTTTCTTTGGCTTTCTTTAAAACGTCAACTGTCTTGTATGCCAGCTGTAGCTGCATATACGCCTTTTCAATTTCCAGGGCTATTAATTCTTGAGTACGTTCAGATTGTAATTCAGTGGCGGTCCATTTGGCTCTGGCTGCCTTGCGTTGAAAGATCCCATCGAAGTTCACAAGAGGTTGCTGTATCTCAACTCTGGTCGCAAAATCTTCTATTTGATTGGGGTTGTTTAATAGATCTGGATTAAAATCGGCTGCAGTCAGGATCTCCTGGTTGAGTTTTGAACCAAACGCCATAAGGGGATTGGTGGTGGCGATCCCGGTATGAGACACGCTGATATTAGGTAATAAAATGGCATTCGTCTGGTTGAAATCGCCCTTTGCAGCCAGGACATCTTGTTCGGCCATTTGAAGAGTATAATTGCTTTCCTTTACTTTGGCAATGACTTCCTCTTTTGTAATAAGCGTCGTAACCTGGGCAATTCCAAACTGAAAGGCAAGAAGTAAAAGCCATGCTAGTCTGTTCTTCATAGTAATTATTTATTTAAGACAAAATTAGAATAGAAAAACGTTATAAATGGTAACCAATGTTACTGAAGAAAAAGACTTGTTTACTATGATACGCTATTTTGTAGATTGACAGGATTACTAGGGACATATTTGATTTGCGACCATGGGCCGATTTTAACATAGTAGTGATTACTGCTGGTATGTCTGAGATTAAATATCCTGATTAGGATGCGCTTTATCACATCTTAGGGTACAGTTTTTTGAAGAGATTGATGGGTAAAAAAGGCGCTGCTAATCAATATTACTTGCATTCGTATTAACCCAATTTAAGGAATCAGCCTGGTTCCTTCAGCCAGCGAAACCTGGTATGAAGCAATGGAATGGTTAAAACGAGTAGTATACTTTTCAATCACAAGCTTAACAAAAGAATCGACCTTATTTTTTTTAACCAGGTTTAAGGTACATCCCCCAAAACCACCACCCATCATTCTTGCCCCCAACACATCTTCAGAATCTCTGGCCATATCCACCAGAAAATCGAGTTCTTCACAACTAACCTTGTATTGGTGTTGCAGGCCGGTATGAGATTTAAATAATAGTGTTCCGAATGCCCTAAGATCATTATTTCTTAATGCAGTGACAGCATCTAGTACACGTGCGTTCTCTTCCAGGACAAAAAGGGCTTTTTGGAAGGTGTTTTCCGAGAATTGGCCACTATTTTCAAGCAAGGTCTGCAGATCAAGGTCTCTCAGTGAGGCAAGACCCAGTTGTTGAGCAACCTTATAACACACGTCACGACGCTCATTATAGGCTGTATCTGCCAAGCTGTGTTTAACCTTTGTGTCTAATAAAAGAAGCGTAAACTCATCATTTTGAATAGGGATCACTTCAGACTGTAAGCTGTTGCAATCAAGAAAAAGAGCAGCATCTTTTTGGCCAAACATACTGGCATATTGATCCATAATGCCACATTGTACTCCTGCAAAATTGTTCTCAGCAGCTTGTGAAATTAAGATCATTTCCATTTTAGAGAAGCCCAGCTGAAAAAGTTCGTTCAAAGAGAAAACAAGAGCGTTTTCCAAAGCAGCTGATGATGAAAGTCCGGCCCCCGGTGGAATACTGCCTCCAAAAACCACATTAAAGGGAGGTGTTTTTATACCTTTTTTTTGAATTTCACTTATTACTCCCATAATATAGTTTTGCCATCCTCCCTTGGGGATCGGACTTAATTGACCTAATTCAAAGCTGAAGGTCTCTGAGATATCAATGGCCGTGGCCGTACAAAGAGGTTCCATGCTCTTTTGGATGGCCATTACTATGCCCATGTCAATAGCCGCGGGTAGCACATATCCCTTATTGTAATCTGTATGTTCCCCAATTAAATTGATTCGACCCGGAGAGAAGACCATAATAGGAGAGGTCCGGAAGTATTCCAGAAAATGATCCCTGACGGTACGCTTGAGTAGCTGTACTGTGGTATCAAAAATGCGCAAAAAAGCCGGATTAGTAGTGATGCAGTTGTTGAGAGGAGTTATAAATAACCTACATATAATGGATATTAACTTATTTTAACATATAAAACAGTATCTAAGGGTAAAATAGCATAGAAACTGGAAAATATCCTTGTTTTTTGGGATCCGCAATTGTCGGAATTTTGTCTTGTTAAATTTAAAATTGACTATCATGAGTAAATACACATATTATCCAACAATGTTTCATACAAATCCCTTTGCCTATAATTGGACGGAGATTTTGGAAGCACATGAAATGAATGCTAAGGAATTAATTTTAAAGAACACCCAGGCAACACAACTGGGGGTTGCTGAAATGTTTCTTTCTATTAGCAAGTTCTCGGCCTTTGACATACATGGAAATGAGCATTTTATAAAGGAATTTCCTAAACAGGCCGAATTGAATCCTAAGGGGATGCACACCGAATTTTTTATTAAAATAAAGAGTATGCTCGAACTAGAGGAGGGAGGTTACACCACCTTCCGATTCTATCTGGGGAAAAACGGGAATCGTTTATCATACAAGGACGGACGTAGTGAGACCATTACAGACGTAAAATATCTTGATTTTGAAATTAAAAACGGACTTCGGATTTCTGGTGATAAGAATAGGGAGGTAGTATTGCGATTCGATTTTACGCCTTTTACACTTGGCAGTTATTTTAGACCAATCCTAAACCTCTTTAAGAGATCCAAGACCTTTACAGGGAAATTGGCTGGTAGTTTAGGAAGTTAGAATTATCTGAACATAAATGAAAAGGCACCCGATTGGGTGCCTTTTTTATTTGAAATTATATTCGATCTTCAAAAACAAGCTTTCGGTTGTTAACTACACTTCACTAGAAGAAATCAGCAGCCTCTAATTATTCTTACTAGAGTTGGTTAATAGTTATAGCGTTGCTCTATTACATCCCATCCTTTGCAGGCATGGTAGTAACGCTCATGTCACGCACACATTCGTATTTCCCATCGTTTTTTTCGAAATATGACATATAATAGCCATTCTCTGTCTCAACGCCTTCTGCATTAAATTCGGTCCAGGAACCAATCTCCAGGGCTGAATTACCTTCGGCAAAAAGGTCAACAA
>NZ_CAMYKH010000045.1 GCF_947258935.1 uncultured Muriicola sp. | reverse complement strand
AACACAGTCAATTCCCACCGAGCGTATCAACACAAATTTTACACAAATTGATTCCTGAGTAATTGCGATATTTGCATTTCAATCAACAAAAATGAAAAATTTAGGTTTCTTACTCCTGTTATTAATCGTTATGAATTCCTGCAAGGACCAGACAGTCCCAAGCCTGTCCGCAGGTACCTGGAGGGGTACCATGGAAGTACAGGATGGGCAGTTGTTGCCATTCAATTTCAGCATTGGAAATGGAAGTGAAGGCTACATTATGGAAATTTACAATGCCGATGAAGTACTAAGCATAGATGAGATCATCATAAATAACGACTCTATAATTATAAAAATGCCTGTCTTTGAAGGGTATATTTCCGGCAGGTTTACGAATAGCATCATTGAGGGGAATTTTATTAAAGAAAGCCTGGATAGAGTAGTGCCCTTTACTGCAAACTTCAACGATAGTACCCGGTTTGTACCATCTAAGGCAGCTGCGATTAATGTTCAAGGCAATTGGGAGGCTGTATTTAGCAAAGGAACAGAAGATGCTTATGTGGCTAAAGGTATTTTTAAACAAGATGGGGAAAAGGTGACAGGGACCATTCGCACTACAACAGGAGACTATAGATATCTGGAAGGAGTGGTAGATGGTGATTCTCTTAAACTATCTACTTTTGATGGAACTCATGTCTTTCTTTTCTTAGCCAGGATAAACGATGGAATCATGAACGGCACCTTTTATTCCGGGAACCATTTCCAGGAACCGTTTGAGGCTGTACCCAATGAATCTTATGAATTACCAGATGCTACTACACTTACCTATCTTAATGAAGGATATGAGCGTGTAAATTTTTCCTTCCCGGATATCAATGGGAATCTCATTACCTTGGATGACCATCAGTTTCAGGATAAGGTTGTGATCATTCAGATCATGGGAACTTGGTGCCCTAACTGTTTGGACGAATCTAAATTTCTGGTTGAATATCTAAAAGAAAATTCACAAGATGATCTGGAGGTGATAGCATTGGCGTTTGAATATGCCAAAACTGAGGAGGCCGCCTTCAAAGGGATCAATAGACTTAAGAACCGTCTGGGAATTTCATATCCTATACTTTTGGCACAGTACGGCAGTTCTGACAAGAAAACGGCTAATGAAAAATTACCCATGCTCAACCATATTCTTTCGTATCCTACTACTATTTTTATTGACAAAGAAAGTGAGGTACGCAGAATTCATACTGGGTTTAATGGTCCGGCTACAGGTGAGACGTACATTGAATTTAAGCAAGACTTCAAAGAATTCGTAAACTCGCTAATAGCGGAATAAAAAAGGCCTTTCGAACAACGAAAGACCTTTCTTTGGTGGCAAAATTAAATAATCAAATAATGGTTGATTTACCCAACCAGATATTCTCTTTGTTTAGGATCAGATAGTCATCAGAATCCCGAATATTTCCCGAGATGAAGTCGCCAATATGATTGGTTCCATACTTACTGGATGTGTTCAGGTCTGGCGAGACAATCCCTTTTTTAATTGATTTCAGTACCGCAATGACTACTGCTCGCGACTCTTCGTCTAGTTTAAAATGATCTAGTAACATGGCGGCTGAGAGGATAGAAGCTACCGGATTGGCAATGTCCTTCCCCTTGGCTTGCGGATACGATCCGTGAACGGGTTCAAACAAAGCATAATTCTCTCCAATAGACGCCGAGGGCAGCAAACCTATAGAACCCCCAATGGCACTACCTTCATCAGATAGAATGTCACCAAACATATTCTCTGTCAGGATCACATCGAATTGAGTTGGTTTCAACAAAAGCTGCATGGCCGCATTATCAATAAACATATAATCGAGCGTAATCTCAGGATAGCTCTCCCCAATTTTCTTTACAACCCGTCTCCATAAACGGGAAGATTCCAATACGTTGGCTTTATCAACAAGCGTTACCTTTTTCCTGCGACCTTTGGCTGCTTTGAAGGCTAAATGAGCTATTTGACCTACTTCATTTTCTGTATAGGTACAGCTGTCTGTAGCAGTTGTGCCATCTTCGCTAAGTGACTTTTCACCAAAATAGATCCCTGCGGTAAGTTCCCGGAAGATCACAAAATCAGTACCAGCAATGATCTTCTTTTTTAAAGGTGATTTCTCCATTAAGGTGGGAAACACTTTTATTGGCCGTATGTTGCAAAAAAGGCCCAATTCCTTACGCAGTCGCAACAACCCTTGTTCTGGTCGTACACTGGCATTAGGATCATTGTCATATTTTGGATCACCTATGGAACCGAAAAGAACAGCATCTGAGTCTTTGCACAATGCCAAAGTGGCTTCAGGGAGGGGGTCCCCGGTTGCGTCAATGGCAGCAGCTCCAACCTTCGCTTCAGTAAAAATAAATTCGTGCCCAAAAGTCTCTTCAACAGCCTGCAGGCACTTAACGGCCTGAGTTGTTACTTCGGGCCCAATTCCATCACCGTGTAATAAAGCAATTTTTAGTTTCATTTTCAGGCAATACTTTCTATGTTAATATTGGCCATTTCTATGATTTGATGAATATCATCATCGAGTATCTCTTTTTTTCTATCGGCAAATCTCAAGAATTGCTCATAAACTACATCTAACTGTACCTTGGTAAGTTCATATCCTATGTTCTTGGCCCTGTATGCCAAGGCGGCACGACCGCTACGTGCAGTTAGTACAATAGAAGAATGATCTACGCCAACTTCTTTAGGATCAATTATTTCATAGGTCTCCCTTTTCTTTATAACTCCATCTTGATGGATACCAGAGCTATGGGCAAAAGCGTTAGACCCAACGATGGCCTTGTTAGGTTGCACCATCATTCCCATTTTTTCAGAGACCATAAGACTGGTACTGTACAATAATTTACTGTTTATGCTGGTGTCCAGGTTCAAATAAGGATGTTGTTTTAATATCATCACAACTTCTTCCAGGGAGGTATTACCGGCTCGTTCCCCTATGCCGTTTATGGTACATTCTATTTGGCGGGCTCCGTTGATAACCCCGGATATGGAATTGGCAGTTGCCAGGCCAAGATCGTTATGACAATGACAAGAGAGGATGGCCTTGTCTATGTCTTTTACATGTTCGCGTAAGTACTTCATTTTAGCCCCGTATTCCTCTGGCAAACAATATCCGGTGGTATCCGGAATATTTAAGACTGTGGCACCTGCTTTTATCACTTCCTCGCATACCCTGGCCAAAAATTCATTGTCTGTTCTCCCGGCGTCTTCTGCATAAAACTCAACATCTTCAACAAAGGTCTTCGCATACCGAACGGCTTCTACCGCTCTTTCCAGAATTTTATCCCGTGTTGAGTTGAATTTATACTTAATATGAGAATCCGAAGTGCCGATCCCGGTATGAATTCGCGGTCTTTTTGCATGTTTTAATGCCTCAGCGGCTACCTCAATATCCTTTTTCACAGAACGAGTTAGTCCGCAAACCGTAGCGTGTTCTCTCTGCAATTACTAACTTCTGTTTAGTATCTAATTTACAGCCCGGAACCTGCTCTCCATCACGCAGCGTAGTATCAAAAATGTATACTTTATCTTTGCTCATTATAATTACTTAATTTTAGTCACCATAACGAATGTATCACAACCAATTAGAACCTAATTCATGACTGTGAAGCATTTACAACGTTAATATACTTTTTAAGGTAGTTAACACATTGAAATACAGCATAATAAGTATTCTATTTTACGATGACAAATGCCAATAAAGATGCCTTATTTGTTTTGGTGAAATCTCTTTCTAAATCGGAGAAACGCCAATTCAAGTTATATGTGGGAAGATTAGGGGTAAACACAGATGCCAAATTCTTAGCCTTATTCAACCTTTTGGATAAGATGAAAAGGTATGAGGAAAAAATCATTTTGGCTAGTGGCATTGTCAAGAAAGCGCAACTCTCTAACCTTAAAGCTCACCTTTACAAACAGATCCTGGTAAGCCTTCGTTTAAATCCTGTAAATCAAAACATCAGGGTGCAAATTCGTGAGCAACTAGACTTTGCGACCATTTTGTATCAGAAAGGTCTTTACAAGCAAAGTCTTAAGATCCTCGATAAGGTGAAGTCGACCGCTATTGATAATGAAGAAAAGAATATTGCCTATGAGATTGTGGAATTAGAAAAGATCATAGAAACCCAATACATTACCCGGAGTATTCCGGATAGGGCAGATGAGCTTGCTCTACAGGCCAAGAAATTGTCTGAGCATAATGTGATGACCAGCAAGCTGTCTAATCTTTCTCTTCAGTTATACAGTATGATGCTAAAAGTGGGTTATGTGCGAAGCAATGATGACCTTCAAAATGTAAAACAGTACTTTGAATCGCATCTTCCTAAATACGATATCAATGAGCTCGGTTTTCGTGAGAAACTATGGTTGTACAAGGCGCATCTATGGTATAGTTTTTTAATACAGGATTTTCTGTCTTGTTACAAATACTCCAGTAAATGGGTAGATCTGTTTTATGAACACAAGGAGATGATCCAATTAAATCCTGTATTTTTTCTCAAAGGGAACCATTATCTCCTGGAGTCGCTTTTTTACGTAAAATACGCCTCACAATTTGAGTTGGTCCTTGCTAATTTGGAAAATACCGTAACCCAAAAAGACTTTCCTTCTAATGATAATATAAGCTCGCTAAGTTTTTTATATATCAACTCAAACAAGCTAAATCTCCATTTTCTCAAAGGGACATTTGATAAGGGATTGTATTTGGTGCGGATCATAGAATACGGTATCAATAAGCACCGAGACCGTATTGATGAGCATCATATTATGATCTTTTATTACAAAATAGCCTGCTTGTATTTTGGAGTGGGGGATAATAAGAATTGTATTGCCTACCTCAAAAAGATAATCACTAACAAAAACCTTAAAATGAGGGAAGATCTTATGTGTTTTGCCAGAGTACTGAGTTTAGTGGCCCATTATGAGGCGGGTATGGATTATCATCTGGAAGTTCAGTTAAAAAGCACTTATAAATTCCTTTTAAAGATGAACGATCTGCATGCCGTTCAAAAGGAGATGATTACATTCTTGAGAAATTTGGGATCAATTTACCCAAATGAACTGAGGGCCGAATTTCAAAAATTATACGATAGACTTAAAAAATATGAGGATCATCCCTATGAGAAAAGAGCCTTCTTGTATTTAGATATACTATCATGGCTCGAAAGTCATCTGGAAAATAAACCGGTCTCGCAGGTAATTCGTGAAAAGGCAATGGCCAGTATTCGATAATGTTATTTACTTATTAAAGACATGCCTCCCAGAGTGCATCTGCCGGAGGTGGTGCAGTGAAGGAAATCATTTCTTTTTTTACGGGATGTTCAAAGCTCAGCATTCTGGCATGAAGGTGGATACCTCCATCCGGATTACTCCTATCAAAACCGTATTTTAGGTCGCCTTTAATAGGGGAGCCAAGGGTTGCCAACTGGGCTCTTATCTGATGATGTCTCCCTGTTTTAAGCAAGATCTGTAAAAGAACATAATTATCTAACTTCTTTAAGATGGTATAATCTAATTCGGCACGTTTGCTATTTGGGATTTCTTTAGGATATGCATATGATTTATTCTGCTTTGGATTTCTTTTTAGCCAATGAATTAGCGTGTCGTTTTTCTTTTTGGGTGGGTTTTTAACTATGGCCCAATATATTTTTTCCGTTGCTTTTTCCGCAAACATCTTATTCATTCTGCTAAGCGCCTTTGAAGTCTTAGCAAATACTACGATGCCACTGGTAGGCCTGTCTAACCGATGGGTGACACCTAAAAATACCAGTCCGGGCTTGTCGTATTTTTTCTTGATGAATTCCTTTACATGTTCACTGAGTGGGGTATCGCCAGTCTTGTCCCCCTGAACAATATCACCTACCCGCTTATTGATCACTATAAGATGATTGTCTTCATACAAGACCTGAAGATTTTGAGCGTTCGAAATTATTTTATTAGGCGTCAATAGAATATGGTTTTGCTTAAGAAAAAAAACAGAATTATACCTAACTAAAATAGGAGGAAAAAAGGTAACAGATTCGTCTTAATACTGTTCTTCATCACTTGGAAAGTCCTTGCTTTTTACATCTTGGACATATTTGGAGATGGCCTCACTCATTTCGTCATAGAGATTCATATACCGCCTTAAGAATCGCGGATTAAATTCATGGGTCATGCCCAGAAGGTCGTGTATAACAAGCACCTGGCCATCGGCATATTTTCCGCCTCCTATTCCAATAGTAGGAATGGAGATACTCTCAGAGACTTTTTTGGTCAGAGCGGCAGGAATTTTCTCCAGGACCACGCCAAAACATCCTATTTTTTCGAGCATGCGGGCATCTGTCATTAATTTTTCAGCCTCATTCGTTTCTTTTGCACGTACACTATAGGTCCCAAATTTATAGATAGACTGCGGAGTTAAACCAAGATGGCCCATTACGGGGATCCCTGCGTTAAGGATGCGTTTTACGGATTCCTTTATTTCTTCTCCGCCTTCAAGTTTTACTGCATGGGCGCCACTTTCTTTCATGATGCGAATGGCAGAGCGCAATGCTTCCTTTGGATCACTTTGATAACTACCAAATGGCAGATCTACCACCACCAGTGCCCTCTGTACTGCTCTGATCACTGAAGAAGCGTGATAGATCATCTGATCTAATGTGATGGGCAAGGTAGTTTCATGACCGGCCATTACATTACTGGCAGAATCGCCAACTAAAATTACATCAACATTGGCGGCATCCACGATCTTAGCCATAGAATAATCATAGGCTGTAAGCATGGAAATTTTTTCTCCCTGCTTTTTCATTTCTACGAGTGACTTAACCGTAACCCTTTTATACTCTTTCTTCGCGATAGACATAGTATTACTTTTGCTCGCTAAATGTAAGGAGAATTGGTTAATTCAGAATTATGGAGAGCTACCCGTTTTATTTATTTCCTTACTTTAGGTCTAATTCACTCATAAAAGACTTTTAAAATGCGACTTATTTTTTCCGTTCTAATACTGTTTTCTTTCTCGGTGACGAATGCTCAGGAAACCGATGAATTAAAAGTAAAGAACACCATCAATGCGTTCTTCGAAGGCTTTCATAAACAAGATTCTGTCGCACTAAGAGAAACAGTAAGCACTGCTATTCGGATGCAAACCATTGGAAAGAACAAGGAGGGAGGAGATAGTGTCAGAACCGTTTCATTCGATAATTTTGTGCGCTCTATTGTTCAGATCCCGGATTCTGTTCATTTCGAAGAACGACTAATGGCCTATAGTATTCAGGTAGATGGGAGTATGGCACACGCCTGGACTCCCTATGAATTTTGGGTCAATGATTCCTTTAGTCATTGTGGGGTTAATTCTTTTCAACTTTTTAAGGAGGGAGAAACCTGGAAGATCCTTTCCATTATGGATACACGCCGGAAGGAGGATTGTAAAACTAAATTTCCTGGAAAGCGAGATTGAGCCTTCTTACTAATCCAATAGCTTTCACAGCGTAAACTACCACTGCTAGCTGTCCTTCGGGTCCTTATTAGATGCCTTTTATATTAAGTCATGGGTGACATCCTGTCAGTTTTCTGTTGTTGGCATTATGTTTGACATTTCATTATGGATTTGATTTAAGATACTATTAATATTAAAAAAGATAAAATGAGCAAAATTATTGGGATAGATTTGGGGACAACCAACTCATGTGTTTCCGTTATGGAGGGTAATGAGCCAGTTGTAATTCCAAACGCCGAAGGAAAACGAACTACACCATCTGTAATTGCTTTTGTAGAAGGTGGCGAGATAAAAGTAGGGGATCCTGCCAAAAGACAGGCTGTGACCAACCCCCACAATACCATATATTCCATAAAGCGTTTTATGGGAAATAAATATTCTGAATCTAAGAAAGAAGCAGATCGTGTTCCCTATAAAGTAGTTAAAGGAGATAATGATACTCCCAGAGTTGATATTGACGGACGTCTTTATACACCTCAGGAATTGTCTGCGATGATCCTTCAGAAGATGAAGAAGACCGCGGAGGATTATTTAGGACAAGCCGTGACCAGGGCAGTGATCACTGTTCCTGCTTACTTTAACGATGCCCAAAGACAGGCTACTAAAGAGGCCGGAGAAATTGCTGGTCTAAAGGTTGAACGTATCATTAATGAACCAACGGCAGCATCGCTAGCCTATGGTTTAGATAAAAAACATAAAGATCAGAAAATTGTGGTGTTCGACTTTGGAGGTGGAACACACGATGTATCGATCCTGGAATTAGGAGATGGTGTATTTGAAGTCCTTTCAACAGACGGAGATACCCATTTGGGAGGTGATGATGTGGATCAGAAGATCATTGACTGGTTGGCAGAAGAGTTCAAGAAGGACGAAGGAATAGACCTTAGAAAAGATGCCATGGCATTGCAGCGCTTGAGAGAGGCAGCTGAGAAAGCTAAGATCGAATTATCGAGTTCAACTCAGACCGAGATCAACTTACCGTATGTTACTGCAACAGCATCCGGACCAAAACACTTGGTGCGAACACTTGCCAGAGCTAAATTTGAGCAATTGATCGCCGACTTGGTAAAAAGAACCATTCAGCCATGTGAAACTGCCTTAAAAGCGGCCAACCTGTCTAAAAGTGATATAGACGAGATCATTTTAGTAGGAGGTTCAACAAGGATACCGGCAGTAGTGGAAGCAGTTGAAAAATTCTTTGGAAAAAAACCATCTAAAGGGGTTAACCCGGATGAGGTAGTGGCTGTGGGTGCTGCTATCCAGGGTGGGGTATTGACAGGAGACGTTAAGGATGTACTTCTATTAGATGTAACTCCTCTATCATTGGGAATTGAGACCATGGGTAGTGTAATGACCAAGTTGATCGATGCCAATACTACTATCCCTACAAAGAAATCACAGATCTTTTCAACGGCTGCAGATAATCAGCCATCAGTAGAGATCCACGTGCTTCAGGGAGAAAGACCTATGGCAGGTGATAATAAAACCATTGGAAGATTTCATTTAGACGGAATTCCACCAGCACAAAGAGGTACTCCTCAGATTGAGGTAACCTTTGATATTGATGCCAATGGTATAATCAAGGTTTCTGCTACAGATAAAGCAACGAATAAGACACAAGATATCAGGATTGAAGCTTCTTCAGGGCTTACCGAAGAGGAGATAACTAAAATGAAGTCAGAAGCTGAGGCCAATGCCGAGGCAGATAAAAAGGCCAAGGAAAAAGCCGATAAGCTCAATGAGGCAGACGGCATGATCTTTCAGACTGAAAAACAACTGAAGGAGTTTGGTGATAAATTGTCTGATGACAAGAAAAAACCGATTGAAAGTGCTCTCGAAGAATTGAAAAAGGCCTATGAAAGTAAGGATATTGATTTAATTTCTCCGGCCTTAGAAAAGATCAACGAGGCCTGGAAAGTTGCTTCAGAAGAAATGTACAAAGCTCAGGCTGCGGAACAGGAAGGCCCATCGGCTAATGGTGAAGCACCAACTGAAGATAGTGCAAAAGAAGGTGATAATGTAGAAGACGTAGATTTTGAGGAAGTAAAATAATACTCTTAATTTTCAGTTATATAAGGGGCAGTTTTTACTGCCTCTTTTTTTTTCGGCATGTATTTTGTTTTTAAAAGAATAAAGAAGCCGTAATTTTACTTCTATGACGATCTCCAATCAAAGAGTCTTAAAGTGGGTGCCAATGCTCGCAGTGTTATTCCTGTTGATGAATAACATTTGCTATGGTCAACTACCAAAGGTTTTTACAAAGACCGATCTTAACTTACAGGGAAATGTGAAGTCGTGTTTGGTCATAACCGATTATGGTAAAGAAGCCTATGAATTTAATAAAGAAGGTATGCTTACAAAGTTAACTACCCTATATAGTGCTACAGATTATGATATTAGTTACTACAAATATTCCAAAGGACTGCTAAAAGAAAAGCGTTCAGAAAACTATCGTGAGGATATCCTGGATAGGCAAACATCCATAGCTAATATTTATTTCATAGACACATTGCGAAACAAGATCGTAAAAGAACTCATTTATTCTTACCAGAAAGATTTTTTGGAACAATACGACTATTTCTATGACGAATCCGGAACGCTAGCTACCATTAAAAGAAGGAATAATGAAGGGATAGATGAGATACAGATCTCCTATGACAGTATAGACGGTGAAAGTACCCAAACGACAAGTTTGAATGGAATCGTAGATAAGACCTTACGCCGGTCATTTTATGGTGAAAAAAAGAAAAAAAATCTCATCAATGTTCTGGAGAAGGAATATGTAAGTGGAGAGCCCTATAAGGCCACAGAGGTATTCCAGGATTCATTAGGGAGAAAACAGAAAGAATTGCTCTATACCTATGACGCTGCGAAATCTTCCTTTGTACAGACCGGGGAACATATTTATGAATATGAAGAGCACGGATTTCTTTCCAAAAAGAAAACGCTGGCAAATAATAAGGAAACTAAACAGGAATACATTTACCAATTAGATGCGCATCAACCACCTAACTGGATCAAACAGATCATCACGCCAAGTAACAAATATACTACGCGCAGATTAGTGTATTATGAAGAAGAATTGCCTCAGGAATAGGAGGGATTGATAAAATAACAAATGTTTGTCTTTATTTCTTAGAACATTCTATAAGTGCAAAAAGTGCCTTATTGTGGATGGAAACTACCTGTGACAAATAATAAGCTTTGGTCTTTTCAAAGCTTTCGGCTTTAATTTCCTCTTCGGTCCTTGTTTTGCGATCTCCTAAAATATGAAGCGCCTTTTCACATTGAAAAAGGGTGGCCAATTCTCGTATCGACCCTTCCAGAGCTGCAATATCTATTTCGGCCGATCGCTTAAAATCTAGTTGCTTCTCTAAAGAACTTACTTCTTCTGTGTTTTCCGCCAGAGTAACCATCCCATCCGAAACTGCTTCTTGAACTTCTTCCGAACCTGATTCAAATTCTGAGGTTTCGGTAGTAGTACATACATCCAGACTATTAAGTAATTCTTCTGCATTCTCTAAAGCCTTTTTGGTATAGAAGCGTCCCATATCCCATTCTGTCTGACTTAAAGCGGTCTCCAGATTTTCAATCCCATCTAGAATAGGGTTCATAGAAGCTTGGCATCCACAGTTTTCAATTTGGGCCAGGGCCTTTTCAAAAGCTAACAAAGCCCGCTCCGCGTAATATTGTTGATGCTCAAAATTATTTGCGCTCAACGATTTTTTTACATGAGAAAGGCTGTATCCTGCGGAGGCATATGCATTGGTGCAGTTGGCGTGCATTCCCATAGAAATAATGGAAAAAGCAAAAAAAGCCAGGTAATTTTTCATAAGTATATTCATCCAGGTTGGGACCCTGATAAGAGTAGTTCTTATACGGGTTCATACAACGCCAAAAGCAACCTAAATATTGCCTTTAATAGGCTATTTATAAAGGATTTAGTGTATAGAAGTACAGGCTTGGAAGAACAGACCTAGATGCCTGTTTTTAAGCTCTTTTTAGATCTTTCCCATTCTTCGGGTAAAATACCATAGCAACAGGTGTTTCGTTTAAACCCGTCCGGGAGATATACATTTTTGCGCAAAACACCTTCCAGGACCGCTCCTAGTTTTTCAACCGCTTTTCTGGAGCGTATATTTCGTTCGTCAATTCGAAATTCCACTTTCTCAAAATGAAGGGAATTAAAGGCATAATTGATCATTAGGATCTTCATTTGAGTGTTTATGCTTGTTCCATGAAATTCACGTCCCAGCCAGGTTGCTCCAATGTGAAGTACCTTGTTTATCCAATCAATATTCATATAGCGGGTACAACCAGCAGCGGTCTCATGTACTTTGCTGTACACCAAAAAGGGGATACACAACTTTTGTGATCTTTGTTCCAGGGCATTGGTCACATAATCCTTAAATGACTTTTCAGATTCAATATCTGAAGGAGAGTATTGTACAAGCTTGGGTTGAAGTGCTATAGGGGTCAATTGCCGGTAATTATCTAAAGAAAGTGGAATAAGTTTTACATAATCATTCTCTAGTGCTATCTCCTCAAGTTTCATGGTAAGTTGTTGATTATTTCTTTTTTGATCTCGTGCCCTCCGTCAAATAGTTGTATTTGAGCTCGTCCTTCAAAAAGGAGGTCTATTTTTTTTTGCTCTTGTTCCATTCGTTCTTCCGTAAGATATTCATCCCTATCACCCATTATGATCTTTAACTTACAATGGTCGCCAAGGTGTCTAAGCTGATCCTTCGTGAGTTCATTTGGAATGCCACCTGCATAAAGTACTAAATGGTCACATTGTATATTTCTTTGTGCCACCCAGCGCATGGCTATGGATACACCTTGCGAATACCCAAAGACTACAAGCCTGCAAGTATCAGGCAGGTCCTCGTTGGCCATGACACTATCCAGATAAGACATCAGGTTGTTGATCTCGGTGGCCGTATGCTCCTTTGTAAGCCAACTTGCCCCTACATGCTTGTATTGCCCATTCAGATAGTATTTTGAAGGTGCCTGAGGCGCAATGATGTAATTTTTTTCAGGATCGAGGCCATCAAAGTATTTAAGAAAATATCTGCTTAGGAATCCTATCCCATGGAAAATTACCCAGACATAGGTTGTTTTTGGGGTAAGCTCATTTAAAGTTGCGTACGTATTCTGAGTTAGATAAGAGATATTTTTTTCTTTAAAGGCCATTTCGCAATTTGGTATCGGGTTAGTTGCTAATGAATGCTTAATTTTACCAAAAATAAGGAAATGGACGACTACAAAGAGAAAATCCTTAAGGTCTGTAACGATATTCGTAAAGGCACTTTAATGGAGACCCTGGATATAGAATATATTGATGTAGGTCAAAATTTCCTGATCGCCAAAATGCCTGTTACTCCCAAGGTATATCAACCAGATGGAGTATTGCACGGCGGTGCCAGTGTGGCTCTTGCTGAAAGTGTTGGAAGTGCCGCTTCCTATGTGTTTTTAGACGGACAATCTTTTTTTGTGCGAGGGATCGAGATTGCAGCAAACCATGTTCGGAGCGTAAAAGAGGGATATGTATTTGCACGGGCAACTATTATACATAAGGGCAGGACAACCCAATTGTGGGAGATCCGCATCACAGACGAAGAAGATCGGTTAATTTCGCTATGTAAACTCACCACCATTGCCTTACCAAAATAGTAATTCCTTTCAAAACTTTGTAGAGAAAGCAGCAGTACACTTCCAAAATAAACTGCCGGGAGTACTCTATAGAAATCCTAAGGAAGATACTGTTCAGGCTATTTTTCAGAATGATAGTAGTCTTCAGGAGGTAACAGATTTCACAGAATCTGGATTTGTTTTTGGGCCATATCTAGATGATACCTTACCCGTGCTAATAAAGGCAGATAGTAAACTCTCCGCGATTTTCAAAACCGACGAAAAACATATTATTTCTCAAAATATTTTATTTAACGAATCTGTATCAGAAGAAAACCGGTATAATAAACTTGTAGAAGATGCTGTTCGTAGCATAACGTTGGGAGTGCTAAAGAAGGTTGTACTTTCCAGGAAACTCGAAGTTGCTACCAAAAGAAGGCCAATGGAAATTTTCCAACGACTCCTCAATAGGTATCCTAATGCCTTTTGTTATTATTGGTATCACCCCTCCGTTGGAACCTGGGTAGGAGCCACACCGGAAATTTTGATGAGACAAAGAGGGAAAAAGTTCTCAACAGTGGCGCTGGCTGGTACGCTGCAAGAATCAGAACACCCAATTCCTGTTTGGGGAGCCAAAGAAAAAGAAGAGCAGCAGATGGTCACCACCTACATTGAAACCGTGCTTGCAGATCAGGTTGAAAAAATGCAAAGGTCTGATGTGGAAACCGTAAAAGCCGGGAATTTATGGCATTTAAAGACTACCATTAGAGGGGAGGCTTTGCCGGGGAAGACAAGATCCATAATGCGATCCTTACATCCTACACCAGCAGTTTGCGGGATGCCTTTAAAAGCGGCAAGATCATTTATCCTCAAACATGAGAATTATCCCAGACGTTATTATACGGGGTATCTGGGGGAAATAAATCTTGGATTGGAAAGGGATACACGCTTGTTTGTTAATCTGAGGTGTATGGAGTTGATAGATCAAAAAGCTGTTATTTATGTGGGAGGCGGAATCACCGAAGACTCAGATCCTGCTTTGGAATGGGAAGAAACTGTAGCCAAGAGCAAAACCATGCTTCAAGTGGTGTAGAATTATAAGATATCATTGGGAAAGCAATGACCTGCATCGTATTTTTGCAGGCCTATGCGACACCCGAGAATACCTTCTGCCCAGCTCTTAATTCAGTATTGCAAGGCTATGGAGATCTCCCAGATCGTTATATCTCCGGGTTCCAGAAATGCACCTCTGATCATAGGCTTTACTGAAGATCCGTATTTTGATTGTTATAGTATCGTAGATGAGCGATGTGCTGCCTTTTTCGCCACAGGAATGGCGCAGCAATTAAAGCACCCGGTTGTTGTTCTTTGTACCTCAGGAAGTGCGTTGCTAAATTTTTATCCTGCCGTTGCAGAAGCGTTTTATAGCAACCATCCCCTCATTATTATTTCAGCAGACAGACCCCTTTATAAGATTGATATAGGCGACGGCCAGACTATCAGGCAAGACCATGTTTTTGAGCGACATATAGGATATTCTGCCAACTTAAGTCAAGATGTTACACATGCTACCAATACAATAAAAAAGTTCGACCCTGCGATGATACCAGAAGACGCTTCTCTGGATGATATTCAGAGGACTATCATGGAGTCTAACCGTAGGGAAATAACTCTAGCCCTGAATACAGCTCTTAAACAATGTCTTCCTGTCCATATTAATATTCCTTTTGAAGAACCGCTTTACAACACCCAGGATTTTAGTGATATACAAGCAGACACTACTATTGCTTTAGAGAATAATGATAATGCTTTGGAAGAAATCTCAGCGTTTACGGTTCAATGGAATGCTTCCCGGAGAAAGATGATATTGGTAGGAGTTTTGTCTCCTGATGAAATAGAAACTAAATGGTTAGAAGTACTGGCTAATGATCCTTCGGTCCTTATTTTTACTGAAACCACTTCTAACCTGTATAATGCTAATATTTTGCCAAGTATAGACAGCATTATTGCACCTATTGAAAATTCGAAAAAGAAAGATGAGCTCTTCAAGTTGCTACAACCAGACATCTTATTGACATTTGGCGGACTAGTGGTCTCCAAGAAGATCAAAGCTTTCCTTAGGCAGTACAAACCGGCAACGCATTGGCATGTTCACGAGAATAGAGCCTACGATACCTTTTTTGGTCTCTCACATCATTTTAAAGTAGGTCTAAACACCTTTCTGCAGGGTTTTGTGCCAGGCATTAAGAATTTACCAAGTCCTTACCGCGATCAGTGGATAGGCACAAGAGATCATTATGTGAAACGCAGAAAGGAATTTTTAGAGACTATCCCATTCTCAGACATGTGGGTCTTCAATAAGATAGTCCAGAGTCTTCCGGAAAAATCGATGGTACAACTTGCCAATAGCTCAACAGTGCGTTATGTACAGCTTTTTGATATGGATCCAAGCCTAAAGGTATTCTGTAATAGAGGTACCAGCGGAATTGACGGTAGTACTTCTACAGCCGCAGGAGCTTCTTTGCATAACGAAACACCAACGGTCCTGATCACCGGCGATCTTAGTTTTTTCTATGACAGCAACGGACTATGGAATCAATACCTTCGACCAGATTTTAGGATCATTTTGATCAATAATGGGGGAGGGGGCATTTTTAGGATCTTACCAGGAAAAGAAGATTCTCAAAATTTTAAAACATTTTTTGAAACATCGCATGAGCTTACTGCCGAACCAATTTGTAGCTTGTACAATATAGGCTATCAATTGGCCAAGGAAGAAGTTGAAGTTCTAAAGGCACTAGAGCACTTCTACGATGCTTCAGAAAGACCAAAACTCCTGGAGATCAACACGCCTTCCGATATCAATGATCAAATTTTGCGCACTTATTTTGATTTTATATCTTGAGAGTAAACAATTTCACATAGTGTAACTAAATACCATGGCAAATAAACGAGACGATTTAATTATAAAATACGCCGCTCATTTAAAAGATAGATTCCACCTGGAACCAGATATGGCCTTGTTAAAGAAGGTTGCTATTGGTTTGGGCCCCTCTATTTACAATAGAGATTCTGCAAATGTGTCTGGCACAGACGAAAAGGAACTTGCGACGGTCAAGAACAATTTCCTGATCAGGAAATTAGGTCTTTCCGAAGAACTGCCCCTGGAAGAGTCTATCAATGATATAATTGTCGCCTACGGTGTTTCTGAACGTACAAAATATCGTGCAGTGATCTACTACCTGCTCACCAAAAAATTTGGAAAAGAAGAAGTCTATATTTAATTAAATAATACTCATTAACGACTGTCCGGTAAATAGGATGTGTGTTATTGAGCTACCTCAAGGGAACTATGATAGAATTAGGCAATTACAATACACTTACCATACTGCGAAGTACCAGTGTGGGTCTTTTTTTGGGGGATGAGGATGTAGACGATCTTTTGCTTCCCAATAAATATGTTCCTGATGATTTCGAAATTGGAGATAAGATAGATGTTTTCTGTTATCTGGACCATGAAGAAAGACCTATCGCAACTACTTTACAACCTTTCATAAAAAGGAATGAATTTGGCTTTTTGAGAGTAGCCGAAGTAAATGATATTGGTGCATTTATGGATTGGGGTCTCGAAAAACACCTCCTCGTACCATATGCGGAGCAGCGAACTAAATTGATCGAAGGCAATTGGCAGGTAATTTATTGCTATCTGGATGATCGATCTTTCCGGTTGGTTGGTTCAAGTAAACTTTCAAAATTCATGAATAATGATTCATTGGAAGTTGCAGAAAATGATGAAGTAGATCTGCTGGTTTACAGGCGTTCAGAATTAGGTTGGGATGTGGTGGTCAACGGATGTCACAGAGGACTGATCTTTCACAGTGACGTATTTCAGCCACTAGCGGAAGGAGATTTAGTAAAGGGTTTTGTAAAGCAGATTAGACCAGACAAAAAACTGGATATTACACTTCAGCCAATAGGAGCCAAGGCCTTAGAGCCTGCCGCACAAATGATCTATCAAAAGTTGAAGGAACAGGGTGGCTATATTAAACTTCATGACAAGTCGAGCCCGGAAGAAATTAAAACCTGGTTCGCCATGAGTAAAAAGACCTTTAAAAAAGCCATTGGCACCTTGTATAAAGACCACAAGATCTCAATTAAGGAAGACGGTATTTACAAAATATAAGTGTCGATTAGATCTTTTTGTCCTATCCGTTTTGAAGATCTTAAAGTGTTTAGTGAATTTAATTGTCTAAATACTGTGTTTTATTTTTTTGATTGTTAGCTTTTTAGTTATATTTAGCTCCCACTTTTCTAAAACATAATTTTATATGCCATTCATTGAAGAAAGTGATTTGCTGGAGCTTCACAAAGACATTGACAAAGCTCAGATCATAAATGAGCGATTGCTCGATCAAATTAAGTACAAGAATAAGGAGTTGAAGCGCAGGAAGATACAGCGTAATATCTTCGCCGGGGTCACTGCCCTTTTTTTAATTGCCTCTCTGGCAATTACTTCATTTACCGCTGGGGTTTTTACTAATAAACAGAATTTAGATTCTACTAGTTTAAATGTTCCGGTAGATAGCATGCAAGTGGTACTGGATAGAATAGACAACTTAAAGAAACAGAATCATGAATTGAGCCTGGTTAATGAATTCTACCTGGCAAAGAATTTCCTTGAAAAGGAGACAATTTATTCTGTTCAGATCAAATCATTTGTGGAGAATAATCTTACCCTTTCTTCACAGTCATTGAATAACACCCTATTTGTTAAGACAAATCCTTTCTACTCCTATTCCCTGGGGAATTTCGAAACCTTGGAGGAAGCTCAAAAGTTTAGGAAACAACTGGTAAATATGGGATTTGATGATGCCTTTGTTGCCTCTTATAAAGAGGGGAAACGATTGAAGATAGAACCCGCCAATTAATATCCTTGAAAGCAAAAGCCTGGCTCAATGCGGTTCGTCTTAGGACCCTGCCATTATCTGTGTCCGGAATTCTCATAGGAAGCGGTCTGGCAGGTATGTATGGTTATAAGGACTGGCCTATTTTTATCCTTGCCTTACTCTCAACTCTTGGATTACAGATCATATCAAATCTTGCCAATGATTATGGGGATGGCATTAAAGGTACAGATAATGAAGAGAGGATAGGTCCAAAACGAGCCTACCAAACAGGGGCACTTTCCAGGAAGGAATTAAAAACAGGTATTCTTGTAGCCGTAATGATCACTCTTAGTTTTATAGGGGTCCTATTGTATCGTGCATTTGATGGTCTACCGGAATATTTTCTTTTGTTTACTTTGTTAGGTGTTCTGGCTGTTTGGGCGGCTATACGATACACCGTTGGAGACTCTGCCTATGGCTACAAAGGACTGGGTGATATATTCGTTTTTTCTTTTTTTGGATTGTTAAGTGTTTTGGGGTCTATGTTCCTTTTTACGAAATTCCTAACCCTTATATCCGTTCTACCTGCTATTTCCATAGGCCTTTTAAGTACAGCTGTATTAAATCTAAATAATTTAAGAGATCATAATTCCGACGTCCGAGCCGGGAAGAATACCCTTGTGGTAAAATTGGGAATTCCCAGGGCTAAGCAATATCATTATCTGCTGCTAATAGGTTCTTTTCTTTGTATCACTTTATTTTTATTTCTCTCCGCAACGTATTGGTTCCAGACTATATGTCTTGTTGTGTTCTTTCCATTAGGGATGCATCTGTTTAAGGTAAACCGGGTAAAAGAGCCTCAAGCCTTTGATCCTGAACTTAAAAAAGTAGCATTGAGCACCTTTTTTATGGCTTTGCTCCCCCATCCATTTTGGAACAAGCCATCAAAATTCTTATTGTTGAAGACAACGTGATCATTGCTGATGATATGCAATCGATGCTCGAAGAGATTGGCTATGAGATCGTAGACAATGTAATTGTATACGAGCAAGCCGAAGAAGTGCTAAAGAATAACCATGTAGACCTTGTCCTGATAGATATAATTTTAGCTTCGGACAAAACAGGTATTGATCTTGGAAAACATATCCGGGAAAAATATAACATACCCTTCATATTTGTAACTTCCAACTCGGATAGGGCCACCGTAGAAAATGCGAAAACCGTTAAACCTAATGGATATTTGGTAAAACCCTTTGAGCAACAAGATCTGTATACATCAATTGAAATTGCCCTGTCTAATTTTGATTATTCTGAGAAAGGGTCTGGAGAAGGAACTGCAGTGGACAAAGAAGAGGTTGTTTCTAATTCTGTCCTGAAAGATTCGATTTTCGTTAAGAAACAACATCTTTATTATCGTATTCAATTTGGGGATATACAATTCATCAAAGCAGATAATGTGTATCTGGAAGTGAATACTATAGACAAGAAGTTTCTGGTTAGGTCTCCACTAAAGGATTATTTACACAAGTTACCAAAACATAAATTCTACAGGGCTCATAAGTCCTATATCGTGAATGTGGATCATATTGATGCCATTAATTCAAAAGACATTATGATCAATAATACCCTGATTCCTATATCCAAGGAATTTAAAGAATTTATTATTTCCGCGATGAATTCATAGACTTGTTCAAAGAGTAGCATGCATTATCTTTCTTTGAATGCCAGGTTTAACACTGCTCACAACAGCTTGATTCACTTATACAACAATCATTTTATCTCATAACTTCTAGTTGGTACATTGGTACTCATCAATAGAAGTTAATTTTTTCATTTTTATATAGTGTTCTCGTAAAAGGGTCTTGTCTTCAAAGTCAAGACCCTTTTTTATGCAAAAATCAGTGCCTTATTAAGGATGAACTAAATAGACCATAAAAGACTGAAAAAATTACTAAAAAGCATTTCACATACAAGTAAGTGGTCTTTCACAACATAAAAGCAACTATTCACAACAAATCACAAAATGCATGAGTTCTTCCTCTTACTTTTGAAGCGTTCACAGAACATCCCAAATCTTACCTTTTTTTAAACTATTACAATTGGCTATGCAGTAATGTATGGTCTTTTTTGCGTTTTATGGGTCTGAAGAGCAAATTGGTCATCGGACTTGGTACCATATTTTCAATTCACGCAGACAGGGCATAAAGGTCAATACCATGGGGAGGTAGAAATAACCACACAAACCCTTTGGTTTACAACAATTATTTAACAAGACCGTTAAATTATGGTAAGTTTGAGAGGTACATTTTAAAGGAGGATTTTCTTTCATAAATTTTGACAAACGCAGTATTACAAAGTTCTAGGCATGTTATGGCAAAAAGGCTTGGCACAATAGCATTATACTTTTTCACCCTTTCCGTATGTATGGGGGTCGCTCAGGATATTGATCCTCTTGAGGACGATGCGCTAGTTCAATTCCAAAACGAATCCTCGGTTTCGGATAGATTTACCTATTTCTTTGCCACAGTAAACCGCTATAATAGTCATTCCGCCTACGATTGGTTAGATACGGTAGATCGATATATCAAAAATTCTGAAAAAGCGAAAGACTCGCTTGCCATAAAAAAATACAAACTCATACAGTCGCAGATCTTTTTTGATATTGGCGATTATGACAAGAGTGTTTCATTGTCTACCAAATTATACACTGACAAACATGAACTAGATCTCAAAACCAAAGAATTATTGCTCGATCTGCTAGATGCGAATTATTCTCGCTTACAGCTTTATGACAAACAGGTTGAGATTAGGAAACAAAAAAGAGAACTGGGTTTAAAGAACAATATCTCTTTTTACGACATCTATTCCAATTTAGGTCTTCACCGTCAGGCCATGAAAGATTATATCATGGAAAATCAGAAGACCGTGGAGGATAATGATTTTTTTGGATTGGCTAACTACCACAATTCTATTGGAAATTACTTATTGCTAGATAAGTCTACTTCCACGGCACTTACTAACTTCTCTAAGGCCAAAGGATATATTGAGGTTTTTCTCAATGGAGAGTCAGATCATTCAGGGAAATCTTCTCAAAGGGATCATAGATGGCAATAATGGGAAGTGCTATGTGCAAATGAACCAGTTCGATAAGGCTATTCCTTATTTAGAAACAAGCATTTCAATTATTGAGGAAAATAATATTGGCAGAACTTCATCTGAAGCAAATGAAAATGTGCTGGCTTTGGCCGAAAGTCATTTGCGTATGGATCGGTTAAAAGTGGCCAAGGACTACCTAGACATTGATCTGGAACTTACGAGGACCAGTCAGATCATTAAGAAGAACAGGTTATTTGCAGCCTACTATGACCGTATAGGCGATTTTAGGAATCAAGCGAACTACCTTCAAAAAAATGTTCGGATTCAGGATTCTCTTGAGGTAAAGGAATCTTCTATTAAAAGACAACAAATATCGGCGATCATTGCAGAGGAAAATCTTGAGGATTCTCGTAGAATGATCAATATGCAGAAATTAGAAATGGAACAGAATAGAAGTGAAATGGAGGCTATGGATGAAAGAACCAATCTGGTATTCATTTCACTAATTTTTACCTTATTGGGCTTTGCCGGACTAGTATTCGCATACTTAAAAAGTATAAAGAACCAACGACTCATTGCCGAACAAAAGCATATCATTGAAAATTCTTTAGTAGAAAAGGACTCTCTTTTAAAAGAGATACACCATAGGGTAAAGAACAATTTGCAGATGGTTTCTAGTCTGCTAAGTCTTCAGACAAAGAATACACGTAGTAAAGCTGCTATTGAAGCCCTGGAGGAAGGGAAGAGCAGGGTGAAGGCCATGGCACTGATCCATCAGAAATTATATCAGAATGATGATCTGTCTGTGATCGAAATGCAGGGGTATATTGAAAGCCTGGTGAACAGCGTGCAATCTGTCTTTAAAAAGGGCGGACACAGTATAAATATTACTATTGATGCCGAAGGGGTGGAGCTAGATATTGACAGGGCCATTCCATTTGGACTTATCCTTAATGAGTTGGTTTCTAATTCATTTAAATATGCTTTCCCGGAGGATAAAGAGGACGGGAAGATCTATATCCATCTTCGAAAGAATGGGGATCAGGGCTATTTTGAATATACCGATAACGGGATAGGCCTTCCGGAAGATTCTGAAGAACGTGCCAATTCTTCAATGGGCATCAGACTCATGAATCGACTAGTAAATCAGTTACAATCCACACTAAATATTGATAAATCTTCAGAAGGTGTTCGCTTTTGGTTCAATTTTAAATAAATTAGGACCACTAAAAACAACCTAATGAAGATCACATTTCTTGGCCATGCTACTCTTTTGTTAGAATTAGAGGGGCACACTTTACTCATAGATCCTTTTATTTCCGGCAATCCAATGGTACCAGATACCATTTCTATCAAAGGATTAAAACCAGACTATATACTACTGACCCATGCTCATCAGGATCATGTTTTGGATGTAGAGGAAATTGCAAAACAATCGGATCCCAAGATCATTAGTAATTATGAAATTGCTATGTATTTTCAAGATAAAGGTCTACGGGTACACCCCATGAATCATGGTGGCAGCTGGACATTTTCTTTTGGGACAATTAAATATGTACAAGCTGTTCATACTTCTTCATTTGCCGATGGCTCTTACGGTGGTCAGCCCGGTGGCTTCGTTCTGATCGCTGATGGTAAAACTGTATATATCGCCGGTGATACGGCGCTTACCATGGATATGAAACTGATCCCTATGCAACACAAGCTAGATTTGGCCGTATTGCCAATAGGAGATAATTTTACAATGGGCATAGACGATGCGGTGATAGCAGCCAACTTTGTAGAATGTACTAAAGTACTTGGTTACCATTATGACACATTCGGGTATATCGAAATTGATCATAAAAAAGCGAAAGAATCTTTTGAGAAAGCGGGAAGGGAATTGTACCTGCTTGGGATAGGAGAATCTATGAGTATTTGATCATACCACTTTACTGCGTTGTACCACATGGTGCAACCATTTAGGAAAGAAACGCTTTAAATAAACACCGGCAATTTCTTTCCCACCAATATAAACTTCAAACTTCTTCTTTGCCACAGCATTGATCAATTTTTTAGCAAATGTGTGAACCTCCATTCCTCTGGAGGTGGCATGGTCATTAACATTTTGGGGACTGCCGTCTGCCGTTAGAGCGTTTACAGCCACATTGGTTTTTATAAACCCGGGACACACCAAAGTAACCTGTAACTTGTCTTTCTCATGTTCCATTCTCAACACATCAAAAAACCCGTGGAGACCGTGCTTGGCACCGCAGTATCCTGAGCGAAACGGAGAACCAAAACGGCCCATTAAACTTGTGATCGTTACAAAATGACCCTTTTGTTGAGCTATAAAATGTGGTAGTACAGCCTTTGATAATGCAATAGTGCCTAAGTAATTTATATCAATCAGTTTTTTATAGACATCAAAATGTGTGTCGGCAATTAATGAACGTTGGCTTATTCCTGCATTGTTAATTAAGATATCGATATGTCCTGTTGCTGCAATAGCATGTGACACAAGTGAAGGCATTAAATTAAAATTACCCAGATCCATGGGGATAATAAAGACCTTAGCTGGATTATTACACTGGGCCTTAACTTCCTTCAAACGTTCTTTATTTCGCGCAGAAAGGATCAGCGTATTTCCCATGGTGCTTAATTCATAGGCCAGGGCTTCTCCAATTCCAGAGGAAGCACCTGTGATCCAAATAACCTGCCCCGACATACTTTTCATATCTTCATTTATTAGAGGCAAAATATAGTTAAATTTGTGTCAATTCTGTATGAAAGCTACTTACAAAAGATACATACTCACCTTTAAAAAACCCGGCGGAACTTCCCGGGGTATTTTAACTCAAAAAGAAACCTGGTTTTTGATCCTTGAGGATGATGAACAAACGGGGATAGGCGAATGTGCCATGTTCAGGGGTCTTAGTATGGATGATGTAGCTGAGTATGAAACACAATTAC
>NZ_CAMYKH010000044.1 GCF_947258935.1 uncultured Muriicola sp. | reverse complement strand
CAATGGAGGAAAGATCTTTCTTGATAACACGGAGATCACTAAATTCCCCATGTATAAAAGGGCTCAAAACGGTATTGGATACCTGGCCCAGGAAGCGTCAGTTTTTCGCAAATTAAGTATTGAGAAAAATATACTGAGTGTGCTTCAACTTACCAAACTCAGCAAAAAAGAGCAACATATGAAAATGGAGCAGCTCATTGAAGAATTTGGTCTTGGCCATATTAGAAAGAACAGGGGTGACCTGCTATCCGGAGGAGAACGAAGAAGGACAGAGATTGCCCGGGCACTGGCTACTGATCCAAAATTTATTTTGCTCGATGAACCTTTTGCCGGAGTAGATCCTGTAGCCGTTGAAGACATACAGCGCATAGTTGCACAATTAAAAGATAAGAATATCGGGATCCTGATCACCGATCACAATGTGCAGGAGACACTTGCAATTACCGAACGTTCCTATCTTATGTTTGAGGGTGGTATCCTAAAATCCGGGATTCCCGAAGATCTGGCTGAGGACGAAATGGTTCGTAAAGTGTATCTGGGGCAAAATTTTGAGCTTCGGAAGAAAAAACTGGAATTCTAGAATTTATTTTCTCCTCACTACTCCTAAAGACAACGTTACATACTTTTTTATTAATCCTTTTTCTCCTCATGAGGCAGAAGAAAAGAACTTAGCAGGTAAAAAATTATTATGGCCGGGATCGCCAAAAACTTCATAGTCCCAATAAATACAAGACTTACCAGAATAAAAATATAGCGCACCGCATTGTCTTTAAAATCCCACGTCTTGAATTTTAAAGCAAACAAGGGTATCGGGGCATTTAGGAGCAGGCTGCTAATAACCGTAAGTATTATTAAAAACCAGGGGTTTAGGATGATGGAATTAAGGGCATCATTGCCATTGAACATAAGGATCAGGGGTAATGATATAATAAGAAGTGCATTTGCAGGGGTGGGTAAGCCAATAAAGGAAGTTGCCTGGTTTTCATCGATATTAAACCGGGCCAATCTATAGGCAGATGATAGCGTAATGGCAAAGCCAAAAAATGGTAATATGCCATAAAAAGAGTCCCAATTCATGGTTTCTGTCATTTTCAAATTCCAACCACCAGTTTCGCTCATTGTAAGTAATTGAAACATAACGATACCTGGGACCAAACCAAAAGTGATCATATCTGCCAGGGAATCTAATTGAATCCCTAATGGACTTTGAACCTTTAGTGCACGCGCAGACAGACCATCAAGAAAGTCGAACAGCAATCCCAGGAACACAAAAAACGCCATAAGCTCCCACTTATTCCAAACTGCAAAAAGAACAGCCAAACAGCCTGAGAATACATTTAAAAGAGTCAGAATATTAGGTATATGTTGCTTCACCTGTATATGTTTCCCGTAAAAATAGCATAATTTTTATGGAAGATGTTTTGTCCCGTTATTTATTCAGATATTTGCCTCATCAATAGAAATAACCTGAAGATGGGCTTGGACAATGACGATTAAGCATTCTATTCTATTTGTATTACTTTTCTTTCTGGTCCCTACACATTCCCAGGAGTCATTTCTATCGGAAAAGTCGGTTGTTAGTGTTCTCACCTGTGGTCCTGGTACGGATCTTTACTCTTCCTTTGGACATACTTCCTTCCGGGTTCAGGACAGTGAAAAAGGGATCGACTGGATCTACAATTATGGTACATTCGATTTTAATACCCCTAACTTCTATTCAAAATTTGCCAGAGGCAAGTTACTCTATTCCCTGAGTAAACAGCGACTGGAGAACTTTCTATACACCTATGAATTAGAGAATAGATGGGTTAAAGAACAGCTCCTGAATTTATCATCTGAAGAAAAAAATGAATTGTTCTCCTTTCTGGAAATTAATTACTTGCCAGAGAACAGAAAGTACAAATACGATTTTCTTTATGACAATTGTTCCACAAAAATTCCCACGATTTTAAAGGATATCCTGGGGGATGAACTACAATTTGAAACATATCAGGATTCTACTTCGTATACCTTCCGAGACCTGATTCAACAAAATTTAATTCGGAATTCCTGGTCTAGTTTTGGTATAGACCTGGCATTGGGTGCTGTGATAGACAAAAATGCTGCCCCCCTGCAATATATCTTCTTGCCCAACTACGTCTTACGCCAGTTAGAACATACCGAACTACATGGAGAGCCTATCGTACAGCGCGAAAGAACAATACTTGATTACCACATGCAAAACCGGGGTAACTTTTTTACTAGTTCCCCGCTCTTTTGGTTTGGACTATTATTTCTTTTTACAGCTACCATCACCTTTATCGATCTCAAGAATAAGGTACGGAGTAAGGTCCTGGATATTGTGCTTTTTTTGATGACAGGTATTGCAGGCTGTATCATTTTCTTTCTTTGGTTCTTAACAGACCACCAGGCCACTGCACTAAACTTCAATATACTTTGGGCCTTTCCTTTAAATTTGGTGTTGGTATACTATCTGATTCGCAATGCCTCAACACCGGCTTGGATCACCATGTATCTTTTAGGTCTTTTGATCCTGCTCGCATGTACGGTTATCATTTGGCTGCTGGAAATACAAATATTCTCCCCTATCCTGGCTGTATTGTTGGCTACCCTTGCAGTGCGCTATAGCTTTTTGCTCTATAGGGCAAAGAAATTAGAAACCTCCACCTTATGAATCTAATCTCTGTTGAAGGGATCGCTAAATCTTTTGGGGAGAGGGTTCTCTTTTCAGAACTCTCCTTTGGAATCAATAAGGATCAAAAAATAGCGCTGATAGCCCAGAATGGAACTGGCAAGACATCTATTCTAAATATTTTAGGAGGCATAGACAAACCAGATCAGGGTCTGGTTACGGTACGGAAAAGTACAAGGATCTCCTATTTGGAACAAGATCCTCAATTAGATCCCAACCTCACAATTGAAGAAGCCATTTTTGCCTCAGATAATGAGGTGCTAAAGGTTATACAGAATTATGAGCACGCTTTGGAATATCCTGAGGATGAAAAAAAATACCAAAAAGCATTCGAAGCCATGGAGCGTTTTGAAGCCTGGGACTTCGAGACACAGTACAAGCAGATACTTTTTAAGCTGCAACTGGAAGATCTGAAAGCAAAAGTGGGCTCCTTGTCTGGTGGACAAAAGAAACGGATAGCACTTGCCAATGCCCTGCTAAACAGACCGGATCTGCTTATCCTTGATGAACCAACCAACCATCTCGACCTGGAAATGATCGAATGGTTAGAACAGTATTTTACTAAAGAGAACATCACTCTCTTTATGGTCACTCACGACCGGTATTTTCTCGAAAGGGTATGTAATGAGATCCTTGAGCTAGAGAACGGGCAACTCTATTCTTATAAGGGAAACTATTCCTATTATCTTGAAAAAAAAGAAGCCCGAGAAACTCAGGAAGTCTCAGAACTGCACAAATCAAAACAATTATTCAAAAAAGAATTGGATTGGATGCGCAGACAACCAAAAGCCCGTACTACTAAATCCAAGTCGCGTATAGACGATTTCTTCGAAATCAAGAACAAGGCCCAGCAACGTCGTAAAGAACACGAGGTTCAATTAGAAATAAATATGGAACGTCTTGGGAGCAAGATCCTGGAATTCCACAACGTAGGGAAGTCGTATCCGGAAAAGCCTATTCTAATTAAATTCAATTACAACTTTTTAAAGGGAGAACGTCTTGGTATCATTGGCAAAAATGGGACCGGAAAAACAACCTTCCTTAATCTATTAACCGGTAGCGATTCCCCGGATAGTGGAAAGATCATTACCGGTGAGACCCTCAAATTTGGATATTATACTCAGGACGGGTTCCAAATAAAAGAAGGGCAGAAGGTTATAGATGTCATCAGGGATATTGGCGACTATATACCTTTAAAAAAAGGGAGACAACTTTCTGCCCAGCAGTTGTTGGAACGTTTTCTATTCGATCGAAAAAAACAATACGATTTTGTCGAAAAATTAAGTGGTGGTGAACGCAAGCGATTATATCTCTGCACGGTGCTTATTCAAAACCCCAATTTTTTAATCCTTGACGAACCCACCAATGATCTGGATGTGGTAACCCTAAATGTACTTGAATCCTTTTTGCTCGATTACCCCGGATGCCTGGTAGTGGTCTCGCACGATCGGTATTTTATGGATAAGATAGTTGACCACCTTTTTATTTTTCGGGGAGACGGGATCATCGAGGATTTTCCGGGGAACTACTCAGATTTCAGGGCCTATGAAGACAGTCAGGTTCTGGAAAAAAGAAAACAGCAAAACGAAGAAAAGGCTACAGTATCTGCCGAAAAACAACAATGGCGTGAGGAAGCTAAAGGCAAGAAATTGTCTTATTCGGAACAAAAGGAATTCAAGCAATTAGATAAGGAGATCAAGGTTTTGGAAAGCAAGAAACAGCAGATCCAAAATGAATTTCTGGATGCAAGCTTGTCCGGGGAACAAATAGCCGATTTATCGAGATCTTTACAGGAGGTAGAGAGCAGCTTAGAGCATATAACTGAACGATGGTTCGAACTATCTCTTCTTATCGAAGAATAAAGGCCTGCTTAGGCCGCTTTACGTATTTATTGCATGGTATATCGTATAGGGACTTATTTGAAATTTCTCTTTCGCTCCACCAATCAACATGGGGTGCATTCACCTTTTGTTTACCGGTATCTTACCAAATGTCTATACAAGAGCTCCAGTCACAAAGGCAGCAGAGTGTATAGAGTACTTATGAAGAGCATACCTTATCTTAAAGTGCAGTCTTTATTTGTAAGAACGAACACCCAAGATCTAGAAAAACAGCTTTCCAGGGCTTATCCGGCATTAAAATTTGAGATTACCCCTGCAGATCTGATCTATGTGGGGAGAGATCAATTACTTCAGATAGATACCACATGGCTTAATGCTCATTGCCATAAGCAAAGCATTATCTTACTGGAAGATATTCATAGAAGCAATGAAACCTCAGCCATATGGAAGTCCCTTTGTGAGAAAGCGTGGGTGACCGTTTCTATTGATTTTTATTTTGGTGGTATCATATTCTTACGATCGGAACAGGTTAAGCAACATTTTAGGATTCGAATTTAAACCCTTAATTTTAGCAAGATTTTAATCTTATGGATAACACTGTCTACTATATTTTAGGTATCGTTGCCCTCATTTACATTGCTCTGTCTGCTTTTAACAGAAAAAGATCGAAAGAACGCAAATCGCGCAAGTTCATGGATGGCTATGATCGAAAGAACAAAAAAAAATAAGGTTTTAAAAACCAAAAAGTCTCATATGAAGATCTATACAAAGACCGGTGACCAAGGGATGACAGCACTTTTTGGTGGAACGCGCGTCCCCAAACACCATATTCGCATTCAAAGCTATGGAACTGTAGATGAGTTAAACTCCTGGTTGGGCTTATTACGCGATCAGGATATTGCTAAAGAGTATCAGGAATTGCTGATGAAGATCCAGGAGGACCTGTTTACAGTAGGAGCCATTTTAGCTACTGATCCGGATAAGGCCCTTTTAAAAAGTGGGAAAGAACGGCTCAATATTCCCAAAATCAGCCCCACTGATGTAACCTTACTAGAGAAGGAGATGGATAAGATGGATGAGTCGCTGCCAGCCATGACCCATTTTGTGCTTCCGGGAGGCCACCCAACCGTGTCATACTGTCATATAGCACGCACGGTTTGCCGCAGGGCAGAACGTATGGCTTGTCTTTTACATGAAAATCAACCTATTGAAGCCACGGTATTATCTTATTTAAACCGCTTATCTGACTATCTTTTTGTGTTGTCAAGAAAATTATCTCATGATTTGAAGGCCGACGAGATAAAGTGGATTCCGGAAAAAAAAGACTAATAAATCCCTTCTTTCTTCGTTATCACAGTATTAAAACCATCATTTTTGTAAAAAAAATTGAAATAAACCTTAAAAAACTTGACAGTGTGGGTTTAAAAATTATTTTTGCAAAAAATTAAAATACTACAAGTACAATGTATTGGACGTTAGAATTAGCATCTTATTTAAGTGATGCCCCCTGGCCGGCGACCAAGGATGAATTAATAGATTACGCCATTAGAACCGGAGCGCCCTTAGAAGTGGTGGAGAATCTTCAATCTATGGAAGAAGAAGGTGGAGAAATATACGAGAGTATTGAAGAAATATGGCCAGACTATCCCACGGAAGAAGACTACCTCTGGAATGAGGATGAATATTAATATTTAGATCAAATAGCATTAAAAAGTCTCCTCGGAGGCTTTTTTTTTATGTAATTTTGACAGACTTTACACAGAAATGCCGGTGAATTCGAAACTGGAACGGCTTTTGCTCTCATAAGGCATCGAAAGAACCATCATTGAAATCGAATTTTAACACACATCACTGCCCGCACTACCACCAAAGACAAGGATGTAGATAATATATAAATCCATGAGTTTTTTAAATAGCGTAATAAAGGCCTTTGTAGGGGATAAATCCAAAAAGGACGTTAAGGAATTAGAGCCTTTGGTACAACAGATCAATGCATTTGGTGACACCTTGCAATCATTGTCTAATGACGAACTTCGTGCCAAGACAGACAGTTTCAAAGTTACTATTGCTGAAGCCTGTTCAGCTTTGTCAAACCAGATAGAAGAACTAAAGAAGGAGGTGAATGCCTCTACCGATATTGACAAGAATGAAGAGATATATGCCCAGATAGACAAGCTGGAAGAAGAGGCGCATAAGATTACACAAGAAACACTAGACATGTTGTTACCGGAGGCCTTTGCCGTGGTAAAGGAAACCGCAAGGAGGTTTAGGGATAATGAAACACTGACAGTAATAGCCTCTGAGAACGATCGTATATTATCCGGAAGTAAAGACTATGTTACTCTGGAAGGTGAAAAGGCCATTTGGAAGAATTCATGGGATGCTGCAGGAAAAGAAGTTACCTGGGATATGGTGCACTATGATGTACAGCTCATTGGTGGCATCGCGCTGCATCAGGGCAAAGTAGCTGAGATGCAAACCGGGGAAGGAAAGACACTTGTGGCTACCTTACCAATGTATCTAAATGCCCTCCCGGGAAAAGGAACACACCTCGTTACTGTGAATGACTACCTTGCTAAAAGGGATAGTGCGTGGATGGGACCTATCTTTGAATTCCACGGACTTTCAGTAGATTGTATTGACAAACACCGCCCTAATTCGGATGGCCGAAGAGCAGCCTATAATGCCGATGTAACTTACGGAACCAATAATGAATTCGGTTTTGATTATCTAAGAGACAATATGGCCCATACCCCGGGCGACCTCGTTCAAAGACCGCACTACTATACCATTGTGGATGAGGTAGATTCTGTACTTATTGACGATGCCCGTACGCCCCTCATCATCTCAGGACCTGTACCAGAAGGAGATCGGCATGAGTTTAACGAATTGCGTCCCAAGGTCATGGACATCGTGGATATTCAACGCAAACATCTAACAGGCGTGTTGGCCGAAGCCAAGAAAAAGATCTCCGAAGGTGATACTAAGGAAGGCGGACTTCTGTTATTACGAGTTCACAGGGGGCTTCCAAAAAATAAAGCGCTGATCAAATTCCTGAGTGAAGAGGGTGTCAAACAATTATTACAGAAGACCGAGAATTTCTACATGCAGGACAACAACCGGGAGATGCCGGTCGTAGATTCTGATCTTTTGTTCGTGATAGACGAAAAGAATAACCAAATTGAGCTTACAGACAAAGGGATTGAACATATTTCCGGAGATCAATCCAAGGACTTTTTTGTGATGCCCGATATAGGCAGTGAGATCGCTAAGATCGAGAATCAGGAACTCGGCATAGAAGAAGAAGCTGCCCTGAAAGAAGAATTATTCAAGGATTTTGCTGTAAAAAGCGAGCGTATTCATACAATGAGTCAGTTGTTGAAAGCCTATACCCTGTTCTAGAAGGATGTGGAATATGTGGTGATGGAGAACAAAGTAATGATCGTTGATGAACAAACCGGTCGTATTATGGATGGTCGTCGTTATTCGGATGGATTGCATCAGGCGATAGAAGCTAAGGAAAATGTAAAGATCGAGGCAATGACTCAGACCTTTGCTACCGTCACGCTTCAGAACTATTTCCGTATGTACAAGAAACTTGCGGGTATGACAGGTACTGCGGTAACTGAAGCAGGAGAGCTGTGGGAGATCTACAAACTGGATGTAATGGAGATCCCAACTAACAGACCCATTGCCAGAGATGACAGGAATGATCTTATTTATAAGACCAAACGAGAGAAATACAATGCAATTATTGAAGAGGTAACTCAGTTATCACAGCAAGGGAGACCTGTACTGATAGGAACCACCTCCGTAGAGATCTCGGAATTGCTCTCCAGAATGTTGAGTATTAGAAAAATAAACCACAACGTACTGAATGCCAAGTTGCATAAGAAAGAAGCCGATATTGTGGCGGAAGCAGGATATGCCGGGATAGTTACCATTGCCACCAACATGGCCGGTAGGGGAACTGATATAAAACTCTCCGATGAGGTTAAAAAAGCCGGAGGCCTTGCCATTGTGGGGACAGAAAGACACGATTCTAGAAGGGTAGACAGGCAGTTACGAGGTAGATCGGGTAGACAGGGAGATCCTGGAAGTTCGCAATTCTACGTTTCTCTGGAGGATAATTTAATGCGCTTGTTTGGATCGGACAGAGTTGCCAAGATGATGGATAGAATGGGGCTGGAAGAAGGTGAAGTAATTCAGCATTCCATGATGACCAAATCCATTGAACGCGCTCAGAAAAAAGTGGAAGAAAATAACTTCGGAATTCGGAAGCGATTGTTAGAATACGATGATGTGATGAATGCCCAGCGTGAGGTAGTCTACAAAAGAAGACGCCATGCCCTGCAAGGTGAACGTCTTAAAGTGGATATCGCCAATATGATCTATGACACCTGTGAAGTCATTACAGAAAGTAACAAAGCGGTCAATGATTTTAAGAATTTTGAGTTCGAACTGATCAAATATTTTTCCATTACATCGCCAATAACAGAAGAAGAATTTGGTAAAATCGGTTTTCTGGAGATCAGCACCAAGGTATACAGTTCGGTCTATGCTCATTATCAGCAAAAAATGGAACGCAGTGCTACTACAGCCTTTCCTGTCATCAAAAAGGTCTATGAAGATAATTCCAATAAATTTGAGCGTATTGTAGTTCCTTTTACGGACGGGATCAAAACGCTTAATGTGGTGACTGACCTCAAAGAGGCCTATGATAGTAATGGGAAACAACTGGTCACAGATTTTGAGAAGAATATCACCCTCGCAATCATTGATGAGGCGTGGAAAACGCATCTTCGCAAAATGGATGAATTAAAACAATCTGTGCAATTAGCGGTGCATGAACAGAAAGATCCTTTACTGATCTATAAGTTTGAAGCTTTTGAGCTCTTTAAAGGAATGATAGATAGAGTGAATAAGGATGTGGTCTCCTTCTTGTTTAAAGGGGAATTACCTTCCGGCAATACAGATGAAATTCAGGAAGCAAGAAACATTCGGAGGAAAAAGGAGAACCTTAGGACCACCAAAGAAGAGATCCCTAACAGTGATGAATTGGCTGCGAGGAACCGCTCAGTTTGTCAGAATCAGGGAGGACGGCCTCAGGTTACAGAAACAATCGTCAGGGAAAAGCCAAAAATTGGCAGAAATGACAGGGTGACCATTAAGAATGTGATGTCTGGCGAGAGTAAAACTTTAAAGTACAAACAGGCCGAACCTCTAATAGATAAAGGAGAATGGGTACTGATTGATGGATAAAAATCAATGTATTTGCAATACAAGGGATAGTCAGCAGGCTATCCCTTTTTCTTTTTTGGTTTATCTCAATGCTGAAACTTTAGACCCCCGGGCTATTGATTATCTTACAAAACATAAGTAGCTTTACATCATAGGTTTTAGGAAAACAGCTTTGGAAATGCATCCAGGATCAGTTTAAAATCAGGAATTATGGAGAACAACTACATTGACCAAGAACGTCATAAGGATAAAGAAAAGCTTCTGGTGAAGGCCACCAATTATGCCTCAATATTGAGCCTTGTATTCTTTTTAATATGTTTCTTCTTATTAAATATTCAATCTGTTCTATCCTTCATTTTTCTCGCTTATACAATCCTGAGTTTAAGCAATACCTATGCCTACAAAATTCATAAGAACTTATCGCTTACCTATCATATTTCGTCTGTAACAAGCTTAATGGCTGCCCTTGCCGTTACTGTACTAAGCGGTGGTATCTATAGTCCCTTTATTTTCATCCTTACCTTATTGGTGCTGGCAGGTTACGCAACTGAAAGGTCTTTTGGGAAAACTTATTTATTTGTGATCTCCGCTCTGGCGATCCTTATGTATTTTCAAGGAAGATTTCTTGAATTGAATATCCCGAACCAGGTTCCCGAAAATGCACGGGATATTTTTGCCTTATTAAGTGTTTTGTTTGCTGCTTATCTGTTAGGGGGGATCTTTGGAAAAGACCTGATGTATGTGCATCATCAATTGTATAAATCAAAGCGGGAAATGCTGGCCAAAAGTGAAGAAAAAGATACTTTACTTAAAGAAGTTCACCACAGAGTAAAGAACAATTTGCAAACTGTTTCGAGTTTATTAAGCCTTCAATCAAGAGGTATTGAAGACCCTAGAACAAAGAGCATATTAAAAAGTAGTCAGAACAGAGTAATCTCAATGGCGATGGTACATGAAATGCTGTATATGAGAGAGGACCTGTCCAAGATACAATACAAGACCTATGTGCGTGAGCTCAGTGAATATTTGGTTAAATCGCTTAAAGGTGCCAACAACAAGGTAACCCTAAACATCGACATTCCCGATATTGAACTCAGTATAGATACCGCCATTCCACTAGGCTTGCTGATCAATGAGGCAATAACCAATTCCCTTAAATATGGGATAAAAGACGATCGTGAAGGTGAAATTTATATCTCCATAGAGAAAGAGGATGAGCACAGCTATGTTTTGCACATTGGAGATAATGGTGCAGGATATTCAGACTCACTTACTTTAAAAAATAGCAGGTCACTTGGCCTAAAACTAATTCATAACCTTGCCAGGCAACTCAAGGGAACTATCACCAGAGACCCCTCTAAAAAAGGCACCAATTATATCGTTAAATTCAGAGAAATTGAACCACAACCTTTCCCATCTGTTGCATAGGTTCTAGGTGGGCTAGCCTCTTTTACTACTTTTTCCTTACAGTTATAATCTGAGTCCTCATGTTAGGGTTTTATCCCTATATTTAAAAACTCAATACCAAAGACTGCACCGAAAACGGGTATGAAGCACCTGGTTCTTTGGTTGCCTTGTAAACTGCTAATACCTTTCAACGTACCTAAATAAATTTTTATGAAGTCACGAATCCTTTTTATAGCCATTGTTATTATTTGTTTCCTTGGCACTTCACAATCCCCAATGAGTGAAGGCCCATTTCCCCAACTGATCATTCGTGGGGTTACCCTTATTAATGGCAATGGAGCACCACCAATTAGTCCGGTTGACATAGTTGTAGAAAATAACGTCATTAAAAAGATCCAGGTTGTGGGTTACCCCGGTGTGGCCATTAATGATGATAGAAGACCAAAACTGCTTGCTGGAGGAAAAGAATTGAATTGTGAAGGGATGTATCTGCTTCCTGGATTTGTTGATATGCATGGTCATATAGGCGGTAATTCCCAAGGAGCTGATCCCGATTATGTTTTTAAGCTCTGGATGGGACATGGGGTTACTACTGTGCGGGAACCAAGTGGCCGTAGACTTGATATAGCCCTGGATCTGAAACGCAAGAGTGCAAAAAATGAGATCATTGCTCCCAGGATATTTACCTATACGGGTTTTGGTCAGGGTAGCAAGGAAGAGATAAGTACTCCGGAAATGGCCAGGAACTGGGTACGGAACAATGCTCAAAAAGGAGCTGACGGCATTAAATTCTTCGGTGCTCCACCAGAGATCATGACCGCTGCCCTCGATGAGAATAAAAAACTTGGATTACGGTCTGCCTGTCACCATGCACAGCTCGATGTAGCGCGCTGGAATGTCTTGCATTCTGCCAGGGCAGGTCTTACTTCCATGGAACACTGGTACGGGCTTCCTGAGGCGCTATTTGAAGACAGGACTGTACAAAATTATCCGCTTGATTATAATTACAACAATGAGCAGCACCGTTTTGAAGAAGCAGGGAGACTTTGGGAACAAGCAGCACCACCATATTCGGACCATTGGAATAATGTAATGAACGAGCTTATTGCCCTCGATTTTACGATAGACCCTACTTTTAATATTTATGAAGCCAGCAGAGACCTGCAAAGGGCCCGAAGAGCAGAATGGCATGAAGAATATACACTCCCTTCACTTTGGGAATTCTATCAACCCAGCAAGATCTCCCATGGCTCTTATTGGCACTATTGGGGTACAGAACAAGAAGTAGCATGGAAAAAGAACTACAACCTATGGATGACCTTTATTAATGAATATAAGAATAGAGGTGGCAGGGTCACAACCGGATCCGATTCCGGATTCATATTCCAGCTCTATGGCTTTGCTTATGTACGTGAACTGGAATTACTTCGGGAAGCAGGGTTTCATCCCTTAGAGATCATTAGAAGTGCCACCCTTAACGGAGCAGAAGCCCTGGGTGTAAGTGATAAAATAGGTACGGTGACCATAGGGAAGTTGGCCGATTTTGTGATTGTGGCAGAAAACCCCTTGGAAAATTTAAAAGTTCTTTATGGTACAGGCGCCATCAAACTAACAGAAGAGAACGAGGTAGTGCGGGTAGGCGGCGTTAGTTATACCATCAAAGATGGGATTATCTACGACGCAAAGGCACTACTACAAGACGTAAAGCGGTTGGTAAAAGAGAAAAAACTAGAAGAGAACTACAAAATATTACAACCGGGAATAAAAGAATAAATAGGATCATAGTTAGGTGTATTAGACAGTGAAGTATTGTTTTTTAGTTTTGAATGCAAGTTCTTTTTGAATACGAGCATTTTTAAAGCGGTAAAGTCGAGCTATTTTCTGAGTCGCAACTTTCTTATTTTCCCTACCAGAAATAGTACCAGCAGGCCTACTATCCAGAAAAGTATCCATTTGATGATATTCAATTTTAGCATGATCTTCCTGTTTTTGAGCAAAGACTACAGCACTTAAAAAAAGTACGAGGAAAAGGGTTAAAAGTGCTTTCAAGACTTGGGCGTTTTGTATACTAAAGAAACTACCAAATGGATAAATTAAATCCCGCAAATCGCTGAAAGCGCACTATTTTTCGGTAATTGAATAAAAGCTAGACCAAGTGTACTTATTTTCGGTTGTAGAAGAAGGCCTCTTAAAACCAATGGTCTGGGTTTTTAAGCGTTCGTCGATAAAAAAGAAGGAGATTTCTCAATATTTAAGATTAATTAACACAAAAGATCGGCCGTAATCCACATTAATGCGGCCTCCTTTTCGTATCTTTATGTACTATGGAATTCAGGTTTTTTTCAAAGGCTGAAGGAAGTATAAAATTTAAATTACGAGCTATGAAAAAATTAATTCTACCTCTGTTGGGAGTTTTACTATTTTGTCTGGCCACAGAGCAGGCCAAGGCTTCTTTCGCCTTTCAGGAACAAGAAATTCAGTCTGTTGATTACACTTCATACAAAGGCGTGGTGATAGACAGTGAAACAAATAAACCCCTGGTCTTTGCTACCCTCACCGTTGAAGGGACCAATATTAGCACAGTGACCAACACTGAGGGAAACTTTTTATTAAAGGTGCCTACCAATATTCAAAGTGAATCATTGATCATTACTTTTTTAGGGTATGGAACCAAGACCGTATCCCTGGCTTCTCTCCAAGAAGACAATAACAAGATTTCTATGGATGTACTGGTAACCGAATTACCAGAAGTAAAAATCAGTGTACCGCGTGAGGCAGTTATACTGGTCAAGGAAACCCTGAGAAATAAAGGAAAAAATTACCTGATAGATCCTACTGTTATGACCGCCTTCTACAGGGAAACCATCAAAAAACGTAGAAAGAATGTATCGCTTTCAGAAGCGGTTGTTACCATTTTTAAAACGCCTTACACATCATCCAGGCGAGATGCCGTACAAATGTTCAAAGCGCGTAAAAGTACAGACTACGATAAGCTAGACACGCTGGTCCTAAAATTACAAGGTGGACCATTTAACGCACTCTATGTGGATGTGATGAAGTACCCGGAGTATATCTTTGCCGAGGAATCTATAGACGACTATACCTTTAGTTTTGACAGGTCTACTCGCATAAATGACAGACTTATCTATGTAGTCAATTTTAGACAGCGAGATAACATTCGGGAACCTTTATATGAAGGTAAATTATATATAGATGTTGAGAAAAAAATTCTTACAAGTGCCATATACTCCCTTAATCTTACGGATCGGCAAATGGCGAGTCGACTTTTTGTTCGAAAAAAACCCAGGAATGCAACTGTTTATCCAACGGAGGTAGCGTACCGGGTTGATTATAGGGAAAAAGATGGCCGCTGGTATTATGGATATAGTAATGTCCTACTCGAATTTAAGATAAATTGGGACAAGAAGTTGTTTAATTCTGTGTATAGTATGACCTGTGAGATGGCCATAACAGATTGGGAAAAGAACCAGGATCTGAGTGAACCCAGGTATAGAGACCGACTTAAATCTACCATGATCTTAAGCGATGAAGCGGTGGGATTTTCGGATCCCGACTTTTGGGGAGAATACAATATCATAGAACCCGAAAAATCAATCGAATCTGCTATTAGGAAAATTCAGCGACAACTTAAAAAGTCGGACTAAGAAGACTCTTAAAATACCTTGTTGAGTTATGAACAAATGTTTATAACTATGGTTTATAAGATGTTGATTTATAATTGCTTACGCAGTTTGGTATTTCTAAGCTTTACACTATATTTACTTTATGGTTTTGAAGAAACGCCTTCACGGGCTGATCTAAAAAATCAGATAGAGTTGACGTTCTTTATTTTGTTGTTATGGGCATTTTCATGAATAAGTACTTAGGTACCTAGGACAGAAAAAACATAAGCAGGAAAAGAAGACTTCGGTTTTCCGGAACTGTACTTGTATGATCGGACTGAATACGCAACCTTAGGGTTAGGTATTAGAAAAATTATACAAAAGCAACAAAGAGAAACACGAATTGAGTCTTGGTTTAATTATTGAGGACAGCGAATGTTTCAAACGTTGAAATATGAATGCATTTGCAACCTTCGGGCTGCAGTTCCAGCACCTCGGTACTGGGATTTTGCAAACTATTTCTAGAAAGCCATATCAATGTACTCGCTACAATGATATGGCTTTTGTTTTTGGCCCTTACCAGATTTATGCAGGCTATTTTCCTTACTTCAAAAATATACCTGACAGACATTCAGACCTATCAATTTCGTCTTTTTTCCCCAACTTAAAATTGTATATTTGCACGCTAAATCGATAACAATACCTTCCATGTCGCAAATTGTTTACACCCTAACGGATGAAGCGCCAGCTCTGGCAACACAGTCACTCTTACCAATCATCAAAGCCTTTACCCGGGAAGCGCAAATTACAATTGCCACTAAGGACATCTCCCTGGCAGGCAGGATCATTGCCAGCTTTCCCGATTTTCTCAAAGAAGAACAACGTATTTCAGATGACCTGGCAATCCTTGGGGAGTTGGCGAAAACTCCGGAAGCAAACATTATAAAATTACCAAATATTAGTGCCTCCATTCCACAATTAAAAGAAGCTATTGAAGAGTTAAGAGAAAAAGGGTATCCTGTTCCATTGTATCCTGATGAACCAAAAACGGAGCAGGAAAGAGCCATTAAAGTACGTTATGATAAGATTAAAGGTAGTGCTGTGAATCCGGTGTTAAGAGAAGGTAATTCAGACAGGAGAGCACCAAAAGCCATCAAAAACTTTGCAAAGAAACCTCCACATAGTATGGGTGCCTGGGACTCAAACTCCAAGACCCATGTAGCTACCATGTCCGAGGGCGATTTTAAATCCAATGAAAAATCTTTGACACTTGAAAATTCAAGCATGCTCGGTATTGAATTCCAGAATGAGAAAGGAGAGACCAGTCTTTTTAAAGGCGACATACCTGTATTGGCCGGTGAAATAATTGATGCTACCTTACTGAGTAAG
>NZ_CAMYKH010000043.1 GCF_947258935.1 uncultured Muriicola sp. | reverse complement strand
TGATCATTTATTTAGGAAATACATTAAAAAATGTTTACAAGATGGCATATCTGCCATCTCTATTTAGGCCTCATAGCTGCCTGCCGGTTTACATGCCTTAGGCATGCAGGCAGGTTTAACGGATAGCCTCATCCTGATAGTTATCAGGATCGGGGGGAGTTTCCTAAATAGTTTCGTATTTCTATTAAAAAGTATTCATAAATTTGCATCCCACTAACTGGCCTCATAGTTCAACGGATAGAATAGAAGTTTCCTAAACTTTAGATCCAAGTTCGATTCTTGGTGAGGCTACAAGTATAGTGTAAATCCAGGTTCTCCCGATAGCAATCGGGACTGGGGAGACAACAAAAGAATAAAAGCGGGGAATCATCATGAAAAAGGCCAATAAAAAGGACGTGTTTATAGAGGGAGCAATAACGCCTGAATTTATCGCCAATTCAATTGCCAAACACCAATCCAAGACCCAGATAGGTGCCCATGATATTTTTTTAGGGCAGGTAAGGGCAGACACCCTGGAAGGAAAACGCGTAAAAGCGATAAACTATACCGCCTATGATTCCATGGCCAATGAGAAGTTCCATGAGATCAGGGAGGCCACTTTCAGCAAATTTGAATTGAGTTGTATGCATATTTACCACAGTTTAGGAACGGTAAATGTGGGCGAAATATGTTTGTTTGTATTTGTTTCCGCGCCGCATAGAAAAGAGGTCTTTGAAGCGCTTCACTATGTAGTGGAAGAAATTAAATCACAAGTTCCTATATTCGGGAAAGAGGTTTTCGAAGATGCCACTTATCAATGGAAAACAAATAAATAAAATGGTAGACATAACTCATAAAAAGAACACTTTAAGGACAGCTGTGTCTCAGGCAATCGTTGAGGTAAGTTCTGCAGAAACCATTAATGCGATAAAAGCATTAAAAGTCCCTAAAGGAGATGTTTTTGCCATGAGCAAGGCAGCGGGTTTACTGGGCGTTAAAAAAACCGCAGACCTTTTGCCAGACTGCCACCCTCTGCCCATAGAATTCACGGACATAAGCTATGAAATAGAAGGACTTCAGATAAAAATCGAGGTTACGGTTAAGACCAATTATAAGACCGGTGTTGAGGTAGAGGCCATGCATGGCGCAAGTATTGTAGCTTTAAACATGTATGACATGCTAAAACCCATAGACAAAGCTGTGGAAATTTCCAGAATAAAACTTCTTCGCAAAACAGGCGGGAAATCAGACATTGATAATTCCTAGAAATCCTATTTACCTTCTGGCCCAGATCTCATACATAGGCTCGCCTCTGCTGTTTTTTCCTGTATGGTGCCAGTCGTCTCCCTTAAGTTCATAGTTAAAATCTAATACGGCGCCTACACGGTCATTATCCCTGGAGAAGTACTCGATATTCTCAACGTAGATACCATCTTTTGAGGTAAAAGAACCTCCACCGGTACCTGAGAATCGCATGGTTTCTGTATGATAGGCGATCCATTGAAAATGCCCATCCATAAGGAATTTCAACGTTTTTCTCGGTGTGGAATCTCCCCTTCTATCCTGCCCTGTATCCGGGCCACGGGTGGCAAAGAGCCAGGTGCCATCCAGGTCCTGTGCCCTGGAAGGCGAAGCTTTTAGAATAAGTTCCTTCGCACCTTTCAGAACCAGCGTTTCTCCTTTAATTTCATATCCATAATGCACAACTTTGATGGAGTCATTTTCAAAATTGGAGTTAAATTCTAGTTTTATATTAAGCGAATCAGCGTCGGAGGTGTAATACCCTCCTATGGTACTTATAAAATTCGGAGGCGAGGTTTCATAGGTCGTATGCACAAAATAATCGCCGTTCAGTTTTACTTCGTGGTGTATATTGGTATCTTTTTCATCTCCGTGATATACATGTGGAGCTAGTTGTGCCTGCACAGAAGTAGTAAAAATAAAAGAGCACAGGGCATATTTAAAGTATAGAATAACAGTTTTCATAGATTAAATATATAAGTATCTAAGATACAAATAGATGTTGTAAATCTCATAGAATTCTCATTGTAGGATAGCTATTTTATATTGCTATTTAATATATCTATAATTTACCTTGTAAAATTGATATAAAATACTTGATTTTTACTTTTTTTTGATTTCATTTACACTGTAAATAATGATGAACTCATTAGTGAGGCAACACAACTAAAAATGCTTAGATACTTAAAAAGATATTTTAATTCCCACACTTTCTTTTAATGAATATCAAATACATAGATCTGATAGATCAAACCTATTATTTTCCTCAGGAAGAGTTTACCTTAGATGAGGACAAACTGCGTTTTCATGATATCCCATTGATGTCATTGGTTGAACAATATGGTTCACCCCTGAAGTTTACCTATTTGCCGAAAATTTCCAAGAATATAAAACGGGCTAAGGAATGGTTTGCCAAGGCAATAGAAAGGCACAATTATAAAGGAAAGTATATATACTGTTACTGTACCAAAAGCTCGCACTTTGAATATGTATTGCATGAAGCTTTAAAGAACGATATTCATATAGAAACTTCTTCGGCCTTTGATTTAAATATTGTTCAGCAGCTTAAGAAGGAAGGAAAGATCAAGGATAATACCTATGTGATCTGCAATGGCTTTAAAAGAGATCTTTATATTCAGAATATTGCTGATCTTATAAACAAAGGCCATCAGAACTGCATTCCTATCATTGACAATTATGAGGAGATCGATCTCTTAAGTGAGGCCATAGACGATCCTTTTAAAATTGGGATCAGAATTGCTTCTGAAGAGGAACCGAAGTTTGAGTTTTATACTTCAAGATTGGGAATTGGATATAGAAATATCGTTCCTTTCTATGAGAACCAGATCCGTGATAATGAAAAGGTGGAATTAAAAATGCTCCACTTCTTTATCAATACCGGAATACGAGACAATGCTTATTATTGGAATGAACTCGTAAAGTGTCTCAAAGTCTACGTGCGTTTGAGAAAACTCTGCCCTTCCCTGGATAGTTTAAATATTGGAGGAGGTTTCCCTACCAAGAACTCCCTGGCATTCGACTATGATTATGAGTACATGATAGACGAGATCATTAACCAGATCAATACAAGTTGTAAGGAGGCAGATATTCCTGTACCGAATATATTTACGGAGTTTGGTAGCTTTACGGTTGGAGAGAGTGGAGGCGCTATTTATGAAGTGCTCTATCAAAAACAACAGAACGATCGGGAAAAATGGAATATGATCGACTCTTCTTTTATTACAACATTACCAGATTCCTGGGCCATCAATAAACGTTTTATCATGCTGCCCATCAATCGGTGGAACGACGAGTACGAACGTGTATTACTTGGAGGACTTACATGTGACAGCGACGACTATTACAACAGTATTCAGGATATGAATGCCATTTATTTACCTAAATTTAAAAAGGAAAAACCATTGTATATCGGCTTTTTTAATACCGGAGCCTATCAGGAATCCATAGGTGGTTTTGGAGGACTGCAACATTGCCTTATTCCAACACCAAAACATTTATTAATAGATCGGGATAAGGACGGAAAATTGGTGACAAAACTATTTAGTGAACAACAAAAAGCATCGGAAATGCTTAAAATATTAGGATATGAAGACAACTAAGAATTATGCCGGAATTCCGGATGAATTCGCACAACTTGAGAAATCAAAAGTGGTTCTTATCCCTGTTCCGTATGACGGTACAAGTACCTGGGGGAAAGGAGCGGAAAAGGGTCCTGAGGCGCTATTGGAAGCCTCAGAGAATATGGAGTTATACGACATAGAAACAGACACTGAAGTTTACAAACAAGGAGTGTATGTTGCTGAACAGGTAGCAGAGCTATCATCTCCGGAAGCCATGGTCAACAGTGTACACAATAGAACAAAAGACTATATTAAAAGGAACAAATTTGTTACCCTCGTAGGCGGGGAACACTCTCTTTCTATTGGATCTATCCGGGCCTTCAACGAGTGCTTTGACAATCTTACCGTGCTACATATTGATGCTCATGCAGATATAAGGGAGTCTTATGACGGCACCCCATACAATCATGCCTGTGCAGTGTATGAGGCTAGTCAGAACACCAACCTGGTGCAGGTAGGGATAAGAAGTATGGATGCTATTGAAATGACCTTGATGGACACGGAAAAGACCTTTTTTGCTCATGAAATGGTAGATGATGAATACTGGATGGATAAAGTAGTAGAATTGCTGACAGATAATGTCTTTATCACTTTTGACCTGGACGCTTTGGACCCTTCCATCTTACCTTCTACAGGAACCCCGGAACCGGGTGGCCTTTTATGGTACGAAACCCTGGAATTTTTAAAAAAGGTCTTTGAAGAGAAGAATGTAGTGGGATTCGACCTTGTAGAGCTGTGTCCGAATGAACAAGACAGATCATCTAATTTTCTGGCAGCGAAGTTGTATTACAAAATGCTTAGTTATAAATTCATGAATGAAGATGTAGAGGATGAATATGACAATACCTACGACCTGACGAATAGTGCTGGAAATAATTCAGCTTCTAAATTTGATGACGAAAATGAATAAAGGACCCATTTCGGATTTTATTTCAAAATACTATCTTCATTTTAATGCCGCCGCATTAGTAGATGCAGCCAAAGGATATGAACAACAGCTAGACAATGGAGCTAAGATGTTGGTGTCCCTCGCAGGTGCCATGAGTACAGCCGAATTGGGAAAGATCTTTGCCGAAATGATCCGCCAAGATAAGGTGCATATTATTTCATGCACCGGAGCCAATCTGGAGGAAGATATCATGAACCTGGTGGCACATTCGCACTATAAACGTGTACCAAATTATCGTGATCTAACACCTCAGGAAGAGTGGGGATTGTTAGAAAAGGGTCTAAACAGGGTAACAGATACCTGTATCCCGGAGGAGGAAGCCTTTAGAAGACTACAGCAGCACATCCACACACTTTGGAAGGAAGCTGAAGCTGACGGGAAACGTTATCTCCCGCACGAATTTATGTATCAGATGTTACTTTCGGGCGTACTGGAGGAACATTATGAAATAGATCTCAAAGATTCGTGGATGTATGCGGCTGCAGAGAAGAACCTGCCTATTATTTGCCCTGGATGGGAAGACAGCACCATGGGAAATATTTTTGCTTCCTATGTCCTCAAAGGAGAGTTACAAGCCTCTACGATAAAATCAGGGATCGAATATATGACCTTTCTGGCAGATTGGTATACTGATAATTCCACAAAAGGCATTGGCTTTTTTCAAATCGGGGGGGGAATAGCGGGTGATTTTCCTATTTGTGTGGTGCCCATGCTCTATCAGGATATGGAAAGAACAGATACACCCTTTTGGAGCTATTTCTGCCAAATTAGCGACAGTACTACGAGTTATGGCAGTTATTCCGGTGCCGTACCTAACGAAAAGATCACCTGGGGTAAATTGGGAATTGAGACCCCAAAATTTATAATTGAGAGTGATGCAACTATTGTTGCTCCTTTAATTTTTGCTTATCTTTTGGACATGTAATTATGGATAATTTAAAAAGAGTAATCGTAGATTTTAAGAAGCTCACGCCAGAGGTGTTAAAGCTTTTGGTGGAAAGATATCCGGACGGATATGATGATGCGCACATAATCACTTTCAAGAATGCCAGTGGGGAACGTATTGAGGCCGTAGAGGTTATTACACACGATACCAAATACCTGGTAAAGATCAGTGCTAAACTTGAGGTCACTATGGCCAATTATGATGAAGATGATTACGAGGATTTTGAGGATGATGATCCGGAAGCGATCCCAGATGTAGAGATTAAGGATGAAGAAGATGATGACAACGATGATTAGACATATCAAGTAAAACCATATGAAAAACAGCGCTTTTCACCTAGCCTTACCTTGCTACAGTGTTACCAAGACCAAAAATTTCTATATAGATATCATTGGCGCTAAGGTAGGACGTCATTCCACCCAATGGGTAGACATCGACCTGTTTGGAAATCAGATAACCTTTACCAAGTCGGGTGAATTTTCTTTTAGTTACAAGTCCTATAAATTTGGAGATACAATACTGCCCTCATTTCATTTTGGAGTTATTCTCGATGAGAAAACCTGGGACTTCACCTTTAATCGACTCTCCGATAAAAGAGAAGAACCTACCGTGGCGACTACTTTTTTAAGAGATAAGAAAGGGGAACATACCTCATTCTTCGTGGAAGATCCCAATGGTTATGTAGTGGAATTCAAAAAGTTTAAAGATTCTCAACAAGTGTTTGCAACTTAAAAGAATATCGTTACAGATCTTTGTTAAAATAGGCAACTACTTATATTGCTGTTATATCCCTGAAGAAAATGCTAAAGATCATAGGTAGTGTTGAGCGTTGTGCCCTTAAAGAACTGGGGATCTCCAAAATTGACGCCCGCATTGATACCGGTGCAAAATCGTCCTCCTTACAGGCCACCAACATTGTGGCCTTTAAAAAGAAAAAGGAAAAATGGGTGAGATTTGAAGTTAATTATGTTTTAGACGGCAATCCTATTTCCATAATATGTGAAACACCTGTGCTTACTAGAAGAAGAGTAAAGACCTCAAATGAAAATTCCGAAAAACGACTTATGATTAAAACGCCAATGACCATAGGAGACATCACCTATGATATTGAGCTCAACTTAGCAAACAGGGAAAGCATGGAATATCAGATGCTTCTTGGTAGGGAAGCCCTTAACGACCGCTTTCTGATAAATCCTTCAGAATCCTTCCTGCTTTGATACTGGACGTTAATTAAAGTAGTTCACAACTAACTTAGCTGAGGTTTTCCAACATTTCCGTTGTAGTTCGCTTTAGATCAAATTCTGGTTTCCATCCCCAATCCTTTCTGGCCTGCGAATCATCTATGCTACAGGGCCATGAATCGGCTATAGCCTGCCTGAAATCGGGATCGTATGAGATGGTAAACGTGGGTAGCATTGACTGAATACTTTTAGCGACCTCTTCGGGCGCAAAGCTCATAGCCCCCAAATTGTATGAAGATCGTATAGAAAGTTTAGAACCATCACTTTCCATTAATTCAATAGCAGCCCTTATGGCATCATCCATGAACATCATGGGTAATTTGGTGCCTTTTTTAAGAAAACTGGTGTAGCTCCCTTTATTTATCGCCTGCACATATATTTCAATGGCGTAATCTGTAGTGCCCCCACCAGGTTGGGTTTTCCAACTAATAAGCCCCGGAAACCGAACACTGCGTACATCAACGCCATACTTGGCATGATAATATGAACACCAGCGTTCGCCCGTTTGCTTGCTAATGCCATACACCGTGCTTGGTTCCATTAAGGTATGCTGCGGTGTTTTTTCCTTTGGAGTATTTGTACCGAAGACCGCAATACTTGAAGGCCAGAAGATCTTATCGATCTTCTTTTCTTTAGCCAAATTAAGAACATTAAAAAGAGAGTTCATGTTGAGGCTCCAGGCGCGTTCCGGAAATTTCTCAGCCGTGGCACTTAGCATAGCAGCCATTAAATAAACCTCTTCAACTTCATAATGCATTACAATATCTTCCAGGGCATCATAGTTGGTAGCATCGAGTATCTCAAAAGGCCCTGAAGACAATGAAGTATCTGTACTTTCTCGTATATCACTTGCAATGACGTTCTCATTCCCATATTTATCCCGTAACGCAATAGTTAGCTCAGTACCTATTTGGCCGCAGGCTCCTAAAATGAGAATAGATTTTTGCAATATGAATGGAATTATTGAAGTTCCTTCCAAAGATAGCTTTTATTAAAATTTGTACATTCGTTCTATGAAAAAAATAATGTCCATATTCTTCTTAATACTCCTCTCAGTTGCCTGTCAGGAGTCTGTCTCAGAAAATGCGGACAAAAAGAAGGAGCAACAGTTTTTCCAGGTTGAGGCGTTACCACAAAGGGTTAACTTAAATGCCAAGGCCTCTGACATTTCAAAGGAATGGATCGAATTCAACGCATTGAATACAGGTTTTGACGCTTTGTTTACCGTTGAGAATGAGGAAGACCTGGCGTTTGTATTAGACGACCTTGTAGAAAAACAAAAATCATTGGAAGAATCCGAATATCCTCCCGCTTTTGACCTCCCACAAGTAAGGAGCAGACAAAAGGTTATGAAAACCTTTATTCTAAAAACCAGGGCAGCGGTAGATTACCGTGTAGATGCTACGGAACCGGCTGTTGAAATGATGGAAGCCTATAATGACATGCGCAATCAATTTAATGTGATCGTAAACAATACCCTAGACACTCAATTACTATTAGATGAATAAACTACCAGGCATCTTCTTTGCCCTCACTGTACTCTGTCAAATTCAGGCTCAAACTACTGAAAAGGATCTAATTCATACCACAATAGACAGTTGGCATATAGCTGCCGGAGAGGCCAAGTTTGAAAACTATTTTGGTTTGCTAACCGAAGACGCAATATTTATTGGTACCGATGCAGCTGAAGTTTGGAACAAAACCGAGTTTATGACCTTCTCAAAGCCTTATTTTGATCAGGGAAAAGCATGGGACTTTAAGGCCATCCAACGAAACATCTATCTGGATCCATCCGGAAATGTAGCATGGTTCGATGAGCTGCTGGCTACCTGGATGCAACTCTGCAGGGGATCGGGTGTACTTAAGAAAGAAAATGGGAAATGGAAGATCGCGCATTATGTCTTATCCCTCACCATCCCCAATGAAGAGATAGATCCTGTCATAGCACTTAAAAAGGAAAGAGATAGTACCTATGTTAAAGGACTTATCAAACAATAAAAATTTACCAATTAAGGGCCCACTAACAAGCCTTAAAGTTTTATTTATACACCCGATCTATGAAATATTTTAATTATTTTTTACTGCTCTCCTTTCTCCTTATTACAGGATGTAGACAAGAACAAAAAAAGGTTTCAGCGACCGATTTTTACAACACTGAACTCTTTATGGAAGTTCAGTTACAAGCCATCTTTAAAGACTCCAAAACCTTTGTAGACCTTGTGCCAGACAGACCTTATGCAGAATTAGCTGCTATGTATGAAGAAGAAAAGATGGCTGATGATTTCTCTCTGAAAGACTTTGTTTCTGCTCATTTTACGGATCAATTTATATCAGGACAGGTCATCGTTACAGATACCACAAAGACCATGTACGAGCATATCAGCAGTATGTGGGGTAAGCTAACAAGAGGGCCAGATATCGTCCTAGAGAATTCTTCCAGAATAGCGTTGCCTTATAAGTATGTAGTGCCCGGAGGACGTTTCAGGGAGATTTACTACTGGGACAGCTATTTTACACTCGAAGGACTTTTGGTTGATGATCAGGAAGTGCTTGCCAAAAGTATGGTAGACAATTTCAGTTTTCTCATTGATTCGCTTGGCTTTATACCCAACGGAACTCGGAATTATTACCTCAGCAGATCGCAACCCCCTTTCTATGCCTTAATGGTAGATGCCATATCGCGTGAAGATCCGGAGATGTTCACTGAATATTTCCCTATGATCCTGAAAGAATACGAGTTTTGGATGGCGGGCAAGAAGGAGGTTAAAGGGATACATACTCCAAATAAATACGTGGTTAGAATGGGACAGGAGTTTTTCCTGAATCGCTATTGGGATAGCGGCACCTCACCAAGACCGGAATCGTACAAGGAAGATTTTCATTTGGCGTTCGAATTATCCTCCAAGGCAGATAAGATCACGCTCTATACAAATATGCGATCTGGCGCTGCATCTGGCTGGGATTTTAGTAGCAGATGGTATACCAAAGAAAATGATTTTGGATCTACTAAAACAGCAGATATCCTTGCCATAGATCTGAATTGCCTGCTGTATTTTATGGAAAAAAGCATCGCAAAAGGCTATGAATTGAACGAAGATGCAGAGAATCAGGAATTGTTCCTCACCAAAGCTGAAGAACGAAAAGCAAGTATACAAAAGCTATTCTGGAATGCAGATGAAAATTATTTTTATGATTATAATTTCACCCAAAAGGGTTTTGCCAGAACGCCTACTTTGGCCGGGGCATTTCCGTTGTTCTTTGAACTTGCTTCTGAGGAACAAGCAAAAGGCGTTAAGGATAAACTTATGTCCGACTTTCTGAAGGACGGAGGTCTGGTGACCACTCTGGAACATTCCGGACAGCAATGGGATGCACCTAATGGATGGGCACCCTTGCAGTATATGGCCGTTCAGGGTTTGTTGAACTATGGCTATATAGATGAAGCAAAGACCATTATGCAACGCTGGCTGGCACTAAATGAACGTGTTTATAAAGACACCGGGAAAATGATGGAAAAATACAATGTAGAAGACATTAGCCTGCTTTCCGGGGGAGGCGAGTACGAAACCCAGGATGGTTTTGGTTGGACAAACGGAGTTGCCCTGGTCTTTAAAAAGATGTTGGATGAAATGGAACCAGAGGAATAAATAGACCTTGAATCGTAACAAGATCAATAATAAAAAGGGGAGGCATTTGCCTCCCTTTTTTTTAATTCTTCTTCTCTTCCGGATTGTTCTTTCTGGACTCCAAAGCTTGTTTGCTAAGACTTGCCAGATTAAAATTAGGATCGAGCGCAAGAGCTTCATCAATGCTGGCTATTGCAGTTTCGATATTGGCCCGGTCTGTATTGTACTGTACCAAACCTTGTAAATGCAGTAAGGCTGCCTTTAGTGAAACTTCGTAGGGTTGTTGTCTTTCGTAGAAAGCGTAGGTCATACCTTCCTTAACTGCACCAAGTGCAAACTCTATATTAGCCATGGCACCGGTGTTATCTCCGGTTTGGATCTTAAGATCTGCCAATTCATAGGCCAGATAAGGATTAGGAGATCGTAGGTACAAAACCTCAAATTGCTCTAAAGCGCGTTTGGGCTGGTTCAATGCCTTTAAACTAATCGCCTTTACCTGCACAGCCAGATCAGAATCGGAGGCATCCTTTTCTATCCCTATGGTATTCAGGGCCTGCATATGCTGGTTGTTATTGGCATAAACATAGGCGAGTGTATCTCTTCGTTGCTGTGAGGGCTGAAGTACAATTAAGTGAGTTAGGGCGTTGATCACGCCGCTTACGTCACCCTGAGCTTTCATCTCATTATAAAAAGCTTCGTAATGAGTCTTTAATTCTGAAGTAGTTTGGCCATAACTGCACAAACTAACAGCAAAAAGGAGAATCGTAATTCTTGTTTTCATGAGCTTAAAATTAGTGCGGCAAAATTACTACTTTTTTTTTGGTCTTTTCTTATCATAAACCTTAAAATGACGCAATTAAGGAGTAGCATAAGAAAGAATATGCGACTTTTTAGGAGGAAGAATCTATAGGGGTCATAAATTTAAATTTCAAGGCATCCAGCGTTTTTGTTTTTATGAGCTTCCCCGTTTTGCCCGCATACCCTTTTGTATAATCTGGGACAGGTAGGCCCCTTTTGGTGGCTTCTTTGGTATAATAAGCCCTTTTGGTTGGATGGTCGGGGTACACACCATTCATTAGCTTCCCCCACCACTCATTGGTAATAATGCTTGTCAAAATTAAAAGGCAGTCCTCTAAGTGGATCAGATTAATAGCATCGTCTCCATTGGTTAGTTCATGTTGTCCGGACAAATAGGTCACCGGGTGGCGATCCGGACCTAGTAAGCCCCCGAAGCGCACAAGGGTGGCCTCCAGATCTTTATCGGCCATAAATAATTTCTCTGCGGCCAGTAGCTTTTTAGCTGAATCGCTGCCGGGTTTGGGAACCGATTTTTCCGTGACTTCCCCCTGCACCTCTCCGTATACAGAAGTACTGCTTACAAAAATGATCTTCTTTAGATGCATGATCTTACACGCCTCATATAAATGAGTCATTTTACTCAAATAATCCTCTTCCGTTGCTTTTCGCTTGGGAGGCACATTGATGATCAGGATGTCTATGTCTTTCAGGAAATCTATTAAAGAACCTCTAACTCCTTCGTTAAATAGTTCCACATAGTGCGGCAAAATACCTTCATTGCCAAGAATATCCATATTGGCCTTGGTAGTAGTAGTACCACTTACAAGGTAGTCCATAGAAATAAGGCGTTTGGCAAGGGGAAATCCCAGCCAGCCACAACCTAATATTCCAATATGTGGTTTCAATGGCGTATGGTTTTTTTAAGGATGATGGCGTCGTTCAGTACAAAAGGCATCGGGATAAGATCTTTTGGCCGCTGAGGGATAGAAAACATTGCATGTTCTAAAAGATCATTGGAAGCTTCATAAAGAGTGAGTTCCAACTCCGCTCCAGCAGGGATGCTCAACTCCAGCATGGTGGAGTCGTTATCAGAGATGTAATGTGTAAATAATCGGGCACTTTTGCGTTCCTTTAAATAGAATTCAGAGAGTTTAATGCCATTTACACTGGCCCTTTTTATGGGGGTAGCATCTGTATACACATCCAGCCTATGTACGCTTCGTTGTGGAAAAATGCCAACCTCCAGAATTCTGTTTCCATTCAGGGTAGTGTCTTTTTCAATGGTTACCACAGGTCCGGTTATATCCTTTACAGGCGCTGTTGCCACTTTTGTGAACCTGGAATTGTATTTGCTGTAAATGGTGGTACTACTCGTTGTTTCCGGCAATGTATTCTCCGAACCTAGTATTGTTGAGGTCCAATCGGAAAGCTGATGTTCATAAGTAGCCCACTGTGCCTTTTTAGTATCCGTGTCCAGGATATAAACCAAACTACTCGGTTTTGCATTTTCTTCAGTAAAGCCCGATTGAAAATGTGCCATTGCCATTGCACCTAGAAAGCCAGTAAATAAGAGTGAACCTAAAAACTTTTTCCTAGGATACCTGCGCAGTAGAGGTAATAGCAACCAAAACGTAAGCGTGGCAAAAAGGGTAGTGGTCACCAACATTTTAAGGCCAAGGGCTATAGGAAACATAGCTATATATGGGGAATAGATAAATATAGCCGGTAGCGTCAGAAATAAGAGTAAAAACGGATCAGGTTCTTTTTGATAGATCGAGATGGCAAGACAAACGAGTAGCGCAAATACGGGTAAGATAAAAAAACTGGCACCAGGCAGGTATTGTGCTAACGCCCAACAGATCAGTAACCAAAGTAATGCAGGAGCCACCAGAAGGTTAGGAATGCTGATTTTTTTAAACATGTGATACGCCCAGAAACAGATCGCCAAGGAGAAGAGGGCAAAAGCCAGAATGTAAGTGTGGCCATTATAGGTAAAACCTTGTAAAATATCTTTATATCCCGGATAGAGTGCTGTGATCATTGTCCAGGCAAAATACCCTAACACACCATTGATGAGCAGAGTGGACAGTATCGGGATAAAGCCCAGAAACACTTCTTTTATGTTTAAACTTCCATTTCTGAATCCCAGCACCAGCAAAACGAGGAAAACGCCCAGAGCAAGCAGCCACATGGGCCATATCCAGTCAAAAGGATAGGATACCATCTTAAATACCGGGATGTTGAAATAAATGTAGTCATTTAGGCTTTTGAGATTACCCAGATCTGCCTCACTAAAATGGGTCAATAAGGGCATTAGATAACTGCCCAGATGTGTGAGCGAATTGCGGTCTAATCTTTTATAGGAATCGCGCACCGTATGGTAGTCAAAATGATCATCGAAAAAGGCAAAGAAAAATCCTTCGATGTCCTGGTCTTCTCTAAAAACCGTAAGGTCTGTATCATTCGGCAACAATTTATAAATACTATATGCCAGCGAATTGGTGACCGGGAATTGTGGATTTGCCGTTATAAATTCTTTGAGGAGGCCCTCATTTCCGCGGTTGGTCTCCATAAACATATTGCCTGGTCCTCCGCTGCCGCGTGCCTCAAAATTAAGCACCAGGCCTACATCTTTTGTCCAGGGGTGCTGGTTGGCAAAAAGATCCGCTCCGTTCAGGCCTAGCTCTTCGGCATCTGTGATCAGAATAATGATATCGTTCTTTGGGGTCACATTCTTCGCCAGATAGGCACGAATGCCTTCCAGAATGGTGGCCACACCGCTACCGGCATCGCTTGCGCCCAGAGAAGAGTGGGGACTGCTATCATAGTGGGAGAGAAGCAGCAATGCCTTTCCTTCTCCTGATCCCTGGATCCTTGTTACAATATTGACAGCTTTGCTATAATTGGCCCAATCACCTGCCGTATACCCTTCCTGAAGGGACACTTCCAGCCCCATGTTTTCCAGTTCAGCCACAATATATGCTCTTACGGTTGCATGGGCCGGGAACCCAACGGCATGCGGCTGTTTTGAAATTACTTCTACATGTGATAAAGCTTTGTCTGTAGAAAAACCGTATTCTTCCTCCACACTGGTATTGCCATTTTTGGGCATCAGTGATCTATAACTCCAAAAGATTGCCAGGATTAAAAGGGGAAGGGTGACCCAAAGCCTACTGTTTTTCATGCTAAATAAAATCTCCGTTAAAAGTAAATAATTCTGGCGGGTCTATACCGTTTGACGACTAATTTTAGAAGATTCGCCTAAAATATGTATATTTAAGGCTAACCATTTTAAAACGAACAGGTATGGGTATTAAAAGTTTTATGGGCCGCAGAGCCAAGGAAGTGTCCAAAAAAGAGTACGATGCCCCTATTTTGGTGGAAGATTATATGTCTAAAAAACTGATCACCTATAGTCCTGAGGATTCAATACTAGAGGTGATGGAGTCTTTCGCAAAAAACCATATTTCCGGTGGTCCCGTATTGGATGACAATGGATTTTTAGTGGGGATCATTTCGGAAGCAGACTGTATGAAAGAGATCTCTGAAAGCCGATATTTCAATCAGCCTATCCTTGACAAAAGTGTTGAGAAATTTATGACCAAAAAGGTTGAGACCATTCCACATGATATTAGCATTTTTGATGCTGCCGGGGTGTTTCACAAGAACCATCGCCGCCGTTTACCGGTCATGAAGGAAGGCCTGTTGGTAGGGCAAATAAGTCGTAAGGATATTGTAGTGGCTGCATTAAAGCTTACCAGTCACAATTATCAATAGAAAAAAAATAATTCTTATAAAATAGCCCTGGACATTCTCTGGGGCTATTCTCTTTTTACGATCATAAAGTAGTCGTTCTCCAACGGCAGGTATCCCAGGTCGTAGACAAAATAATAGGTTGTTCCTTTCTTGGTAGTGTAAAGGTTGGTAAGATATTCAAAGTCGAATCCTTTATCTAGCAGTCTCGTCTTGGTTGTCTTTGTTTTGCCATCTTTTAAGGGGTAACTGTCCAGGATGCGGTAATTCTTCCTCAGGCGGTTATTGATGTTACGCACCAGATTTTTACTGTCTTTGTTCAGCTTGTTGTTGTAGGCATTACGGCAGTAGTCCGAACAGAACTTCTTGTCTACCCTCCCTTTAATAGGTTCTCCGCACTCTAAACACTGCCTTTCCAAAATAACTCGACTTTATATGAAATTACAAAAATTTCCTGCAAGCAACTTACAATGAGATGTTGATTCCGCATAGAGAATTTCTTAGTATCCCACAGCCGCTCCATCCGGGCTGGAGAAATCCGAAACCGCAATGTAAATACCTTGTTCTCCTGAATTTATTTATGATGAATAGGTTTTGACGTATTTATCGATAGTATTTTAATCATTTAATACGTTGGTCCCCTTAGCTATCGGGCTCAATGCAATATTCTATAAAAAGTAATTATTTAATATGCATTATTTTTTGAGAAAAGCTTTTGATCGCACCAATACCATGCAGCATCTTTAGCGCCAAGTTCATAGGGGGCATATTGGTAGAATTCCATCCCAACTTTTTCCATCACCCTGATAGATGCCTTATTCTCTTTCATAGCAATTGCAATGATCCTTTTTAGGTTGAGAGTATCAAATCCGTACTTTAAAATGGCATGAGATGCCTCCGTTGCAATACCCAACCCCCAGTATTCGGGCAAGAATCTATAACCAAGATCAATTTCATCAAATTCAGGCAGATAGAGCAAACCCGCCCAACCTACAAATTTCGTTCCCTCTTTTAAAAAAGTGGCCCACCTTCCAAATCCATATTTCTCATAGTGTTTAATTCTTCCCCAAATTGCTTCTTCCATTTCTTCCAAAGATTCAACCACAGCTTCCCCCGTGTACTTTTGTACCTCCGGATCTGAATGCAACTTAAATAGGTCCTCTTTGTCATCCAGAGTGATCTCTCGTAACAATAGCCTTTCTGTTTCTATCAGGGTTTTCACTTTTATGGCTTATAACTGCTCCTTAAATTTATACATTATATTTTTTATTAGCTGTATAACACTTTTTTTCACATAAGTTGTAAGCTACGGTTTTTATTACGGTGTTTCAATTTTATTACCTACTGTAAACGCTACACTTCCTTATACAAAAAGACCCATACTTTTAGTCTTATATCAC
>NZ_CAMYKH010000042.1 GCF_947258935.1 uncultured Muriicola sp. | reverse complement strand
AAGAAAACTTAGTTAGAATGAAGATGGCTGCTATTATACATATAACCCCCCCAATGGTTTCATAAGTGGAGATCTTTTGAAATTTGTTCGAATACTTTTCTTGTGTCATGTTCATGATTAATTCATTTGTTAGTTTCTTTTGTGTTTCAAGTTCCTGGCTCATTTCTGACCATAATGTTTCTAGTTCTTTTAGTTCCATGGCGCTATTTTTTTATCATTTCTGACTTTAATTTTTCTTTTATCCTTGAAATACGCGTCCCTACATTGGTAGTTGAAAATCCTGTGATCTCCGCAATTTCTTCGTACTTCTTACCTTCCAACACTAATAGTATAATACCCCGTTCAAGTATGTTCAATTTCTGAATCTGTGTGTGTAAGAGTTTTATTCGCTCTTCCAAAACAGGGTCATACCCTTCTGCAATAGGCGTATTCACTATTTCCAGCGATACTTCATGGGGCCTCCGTTTCCGTTTATTGAGTTGTCCTATAGCTGTATTTAAAGCCACTCTGTACATCCATGTACTTAGTTTTGAATCGGATCTAAAGGAATCGAAAGACTTCCAGAGCTGGTACACAATTTCCTGATAGAGATCATTCTGATCTTGCTTTTGTCCTGTATACAAGGCAGACACCTTATATATTAGTGCCTGATGCTCCTTTATGATCTTAACAAATGCTTCTTCCTTTTGCATTGTATAATTGTGTATTTGGAGTATTAGTGCCCCATCATCAGAAAAGGCCCTATCAAATAGGTAGTTCATACCCTAATTTAAGGATGCCAATCACTATCGGGGATTAATTTAATAGAATATGCTAATTAATCAGTCGGAAACAAGCTTGCGTCCAGGGATGGAATAAGCTTTAGGGCATTTTTGTAGTATACTTTTTGAAGTACATCATCAGGCAGGTCGAGCCCGTACATAGCCCAGAAGGCATGATATTTTTTGTAATAGGGGAAATATTCATCCTTGCTCTCCAATACACGAAAGGAGGTTGGAAACTCTTTAGGTTGCCAGCTGTCTTTTCCAAAAAGGATACGATCCTGATACTTTACAAAGAAGGCATGAGCATTTCTCGGCTGCCTGCCTAATTCAGCTATGATAGCTCCAATGCCTACATACATATTAGGCATTTCCTCAAGCAAATCCCCTAATTTGCCAAGATCATTGGCAAACCATCCCATATGCGCATTGATAAAATTGGTGTTGGGGTGTTTTTTAAAAATATGATGCTGTTCGGCGATGATCTGTTCCCAGGATGCCGGATTTGTAGCACTTCTTTTTCTATTCGGTCTTGTTTTAAGTTCAAGCCAACGTTCATTTTTAGCATCCATAGGGTCCCAAAAAGACTTTGGATCGGCTGCATGGATCAATACGGGTATGTTCAATTCTCCACATTTGGCCCAAATTGGATCTAAGCGCTCATCATCTATGGCCAGCCTTTTTCCCTCAATATCTTTATTTCTAAGTCCCAAACTTTTATAAACTTTTAGGCCTTTGGCGCCCCTGGCAACATCAATTTCCAATTGTTTTAAGGCATTTTCTGTCCAATCTTCACTACCTACTCCGTCGAAATCAACATTGGCAAAGACAACGAACCTGTTTGGATAATGTTCGTTAATATTGGCCACTATATTTTTAATTTTGTCCCCTGATCCACCACTCAGATTTACCATGATCGCCATATTCATCTCATCCATGTCTTCTATCAAATCGGAAAGATCTTGTGTGGCCATTCTGAACTGATGACTGTGCACATCAATAAAGGGGAACTTCGCCTTGGTGATCTCCTTGCCAGGAACCACTAAGGTTGAGGTGGGATTATATTCTTCAAAGTCCATTTCCTGAGCATTTTGATTAAAGGAACAGGAAGCAAACAGAAGCACAAATAGGAATGTTTTGAAAGATCTGATCATGTTTTATTTTTAAACTTTAATAATTTGAATGTAGCATAGTCCTCCGGAGTATCCAAATCTGTTGTCTTTTTTCCAGGATCTACGCTAAAACAAGTGTCTGTGTTTTTTAATATCAAACTGCTTGCCCCTTCATCTCCCATCAACTTTTGCAATCCAGAAAAAAATGATTTGTCAAAAATCGCCGGTACTCCCATTTTAGACCTGTATTGAGTAGCAATAATTTTTCCATCATTTGCTTCATAATGCCCGATCAATGTATTTATATAGGTATTGTCTATAAAAGGTTGATCTGCCAGCATGATCAGAACAGCATCAGGTCTTTCTTCCGAGTTCACTATACCCGAAATTCCGGTGCTAATAGATGAACCCAATCCCTCCTGCCAATTTTCATTTAAAATAACTTCGCAGTTCCGGGACACTATCTTTTCTTGAATTCTTTGTGCTTCTGCTCCCAGGACTACGAATGTCTTATCAATATTGGAATTATTAGCAACGTCTATAGCATTCCCCAATAAAGTATTTTGGGACCAAGGCAAGAGTTGTTTGGCTTCACCCATGCGGGAAGAATTGCCGGCGGCCAGAATAAGGGCTACAATACTCATTGAGAAGCACTATGAATTGATCCTTTCTTATCTCTTAATTTCAGCGGAATTCGATCGCGTGCCACCATAAGGATCTCAGCGAGAATAGCGATCGCGATCTCCTGAGGAGTCACAGCTCCGATATCGAGGCCGGCCGGACCATGAATACACTCCAGAAAAACATCCGCTGTTTCCGGACATTGTTCTAAAAAAGCATTCAGCAGGTCTTCTCTGCGCTTATAGGGCCCCAGTAAGCCCAAATAAAAGGGTTTACCAGCTTTTAATGTCATAAGATATTGAAGGTCCTTGGCATAGCTATGGTTCATAAGAACAATTGCGGTCTGTTCATCTATTTCATTTGTGGGGAAGGCCTCGGGGGTAATGGCCAATAAGCGCTCAGAGCCAGGGAAATGATCAGCGCTTTTTTCTTCGGTAGGATTGGCAACTATGATTACCTCCATTCCTATTGAAGTAGCTAAAGAACTGAGTTGAACCGCATCATGTTCTGCACCAACTATAAACAATTGGAAATGCCGGGTCTGATTTATGCGCCTCATGAATTGAAAATCTATCTTCGCCAAAGATCAAACAACTCCCAAAGTTCCTGTGCACCATGTCTTTCTTTTCATAGGAGCTTTCAATTTTAAAGGCGTTCCTATTCTTAACATTTTCCTTAAAGCGTTTGATCGCTGCAGGTTTCGGTTCAAATGATTCCAATAAAATATACAATATACCTTCACAACCCAATCTATAACGGCCGTCATAGGTCATTACCTTAGCCTCTCCACTCTTAAAAACACTTTCTGCCTGTCTTACGATCTCTTTTTCTACGCACCCTCCGCTAACAGCACCAACCATGGATCCATTTTCCAGAATCAACATTCGTACTCCCGGCTTTCTGTATGAAGATCCCTCAAGGGCAACAACAGTTGCCAGTACCGCTTTTAAGGGTGCCTTTGCTGTACTTTCATAGACCTGAAATATTTTTTTTAGTTCGTGAGTCATGTTAAGCTCTTGTTTTAGTGGCAATAAAAGGAACCAAGGTTCCTTCTGAAAATGTTAGGTGTCCCGGATCTAATTGAACAAAACCGTCTATTCTAGATAGATTCACCAGATCCCCTGAACCATTTCCTTCTACTAAAGAAGCAATTACACTCCCATCTATCAGACGAGTCTCAACACCTACGAATACCGTGAGGTTGCTGCTGTTTTCAAGCGTATTAGTAAGCATTACCTGCGAATTTGGTATGGAAACCCCATTAGATTTTAGTAACCAGGGTTTAAAATAAAGATAAAAATTAAAAAATGTAGAGACCGGATTTCCGGGAAATGAAAAAATAAGAGTTTGTGCCTGTGCATTGGACCCAAACCAAAAAGGTTTGCCGGGTCTTTGGGCAACTCGGTGAAAAATATTCTCCACGCCTAATTCCGAAAGTACTTGTGGAAGAAAATCAAATTTTCCTTTGGAAACCCCTCCACTTAAAATAAGCACATCCATCTCGTCTATCACATAGGCTAGTTTTTGGCGAAGGAGGTCAATATCATCTGCGATATGAAGCAGCATAGGGGTAATTCCAAGTTCTTCCAGGGACCCGTATAAGGCATACGTATTGGATCTGCGTATCTGATGGAGTAAAGGTTGCTTATCAATATCAACCAGTTCATTCCCGGTGGAAATAACAGCAACCCTTGGCAACTTATGCACCAGAACTTGATTTTTCCCAACCGTGGCAAGGATCCCCATTTCCGCAGCTGTAATTATGCTATTCTTTTTTAAGAGTATATCGCCTTTGTTATGATCACTGCCCCTGAGATGGATATTCTGTCCTCTAACCGGTATTTTCTTAAGTGATGCAATATCATCTTCGATAATCACATCTTCGTACATAATCACAGAATCGGTTTCAAAAGGCACTACAGCCCCCGTCATTATCTCAATACATCCTTCAGTCTCAACAAGAGGGATGGTAGGATGCCCCGCAGGCAAAACTCCTTTGATCTCAAATGATAATCGGCCGTTCTCTATCGCATCATAGTTAATAGCAATTCCGTCCTTTGTTGCCCGGTTAAAAGGAGGAAAATCTCTATCTGCCAGAATATCTTCGGCCAGATAACGCCCAGCCGACCTTACAAGGTCTACTTGCTCCGTTCCATAATTACGAAACTGACTTAAAACCAAATGTTGAGCCTCATTAAAAGAGATCATGGGAAGTGAACAAGTTAGAATCAAAAATAAAGAAAAAGTATAGTAGTTGTGTTTCGCAGTTGTTAGAGAAGTTCGAGTTTGTCTTTGGTCAACTCTTATTTCTTGTGGAGGCCACTTCTTGCAACCATGCAGCCATTCCACCAATGACCGAATACATGGGTGTTTTGGGAAATCTGGGCCTGAGGAATTGAATTGCTTGCTGACTTCGAATACCTGTTTGGCAAATAAAGTATGTGGGGTGCTCTACCGGATTAGTTGAGAAATAATCCAGGATCTCATTCAGAGGCACATTCGTACTCCCTTCAATAGCCTCTTGAGCATATTCCACGGAAGTCCTAACATCGATTATACTTATATGAGCCATTTCATTCATTTGTTCATTTAGGGAGTGAACACTGGCGAGTTCCTCCATTTCGCAAAGAACAGGTTCGTAAGCGGGTTCCAGTTCTTTTCGTTGTTTATTCTTTAAGACTGTTGGGAATTTTATTTTTCTAATGGACTGATCCAATCCGTTATACAACAACAAAACACCACTCATAATATCGCCTGTTTGGGTAATGACCTTTATGGCTTCAAGCGCCTGAAGTGTACCTACAATACCTGGAATAACTCCTAAAACCCCATTTTCATTGCAATCGGGAATACTACCTTGCCCTGGTGCAGAAGGAAACAAACAACGATAAGTGGGTCCATCCTTATAGTTGAAGACGCTAACCTGCCCTTCAAAACCATGGATAGCTCCGGAAACAAAGGGTTTATCCAGAATAACGCAGGCGTCATTTATTAAATAGCGCGTAGCAAAATTATCAGAAGCATCAACGATGAGGTCATAATCCTTAAGGATATGTAAGGCGTTTCCTCGAGTCAAAAAGGTATCATGAAGTTTTAAATTGGTTTCTGAGTTTAACCTCTTTAATTTATCTAAGGCTACATGAATTTTTTGTTTACCCAGATCTTCTTCCCCATAGAGAACCTGCCTTTGAAGATTAGATAACTCAATTATATCTTGTTCTACCATTCCGAGAGTGCCTACCCCCATTGCACTGAGATATTGCAACACCGGAATACCTAGTCCACCAACGCCAACAACCATCACTTTAGCTTTGGCAAATAGTTGTTGCTTTTCCGGACCAAAGTCTTTTAAGGTTGTTTGCCGTATGTATCTCTCCTCTTTCATTATGAATTTAATACATCTTTGATCCTTCTGTAGTCCTGCATGGAATTTGCATTGGATAATACATCGTCATTTTCAGGGAATATGAGATGTGTATCAGTATTTATTAAAAATTTCCTTGGACAACTAGAGGTAGCATTTATTAGATATTCCTTTACATGTTGTAATCCTTTTGGTTCCCAGATGGCCGCAAGGGGTTCCGGTAGCCCACTTGCCCTGGTTGCGAGCGCAGTTGCTTCTTTACTTGCATCTCTGCCTTTTACCAGGAGTTGGAGCGTTTCTTTATTCAGAAGAGGCAGGTCGCAGGCAATTACCAGCCAGGCGGCTTCAGGGTATTTCTTATGTGCGCTTAAGATACCATTTAAAGGTCCGGCATACTCATTTAGGTCTACTATCACTTTAAACTTTTCCAAAAGATCATCTTGTTGGTCTTCACGCAAACTGATAAAAGTATGTTCACAAAATTTCTGGACCAATTCAAAAAGTAATTCTTGCTGAGGCCTGCCATGATAGTCTATTAGTGCCTTGTCCGTGCCCATACGGCTGCTTTTTCCACCAGAGAGGATCAATCCGTAAAGAGGAGCTATTGACGAGTTAGGATTTGAAGAAATTTGTGTCATGGCATCTGCGATATATAGAATTGAGCCTTATTAGCCACCAATAGAGGTCATAGAGCTTTCAAAAACATCGGCATGTTCTTTTTGCGCATCAAATCCGGTTTTGGCCCTGCTACCAATGACCTCTTCAATAGCAGATTTCAGAACACTTTCCGGCTCCTTATTCCTTAACAGGCTTCTCACGTTCATTTTGGGTTTTCCATAAAGGCAGGTGATCACATCTCCTGTTGCCGTAATTCTTAGGCGATTGCAACTTCCACAAAAGGTTCTGCTAAAAGAAGGAATTATACCGAAAGTGCCCTGGTGCCCGGGAATTTTGTAATTAATAGATGTAGAGGTATTAGGTGCTGCTAATTTTTCAAAGGAGGGATAATAAGATCCTATGTATTCCAGAATGGCCTTATAATGCCACTTAATATTATCGAAGTGTTTTGATCCACCATTGAAAGGCATCTCTTCCAAAAAACGAACAGACACCGGGTATTGTTGCTGTAATTTAAGAATAGGGATGATGTCCTGAACATTCTGATCTTCCAGAACTATAAAGTTTATCCTAACATGAAAACCTTCTTCGATCAACTTCATAAGATTGCCATAAACCACATCGTACTGATCCCTTCTGGTTATCTTTTCGAAGGTATCTCTGTTGATGGCATCCAGACTTAGATTAATGTTTTTGATGCCCAGGGCTTTGAGTTCTTGAATATGAGGCCCAATTAAGGTTGCATTAGTGGTTATAGAAAGCTCCTGAATACCAGAAAGCGATGATAAATAGCGTAATAAGACCATTAGATCTTTCCTAACAAAAGGTTCTCCCCCTGTAATCCTAATTTTATCAATCCCTTGGTCAACCATGGTTTTTGCAAGTACTTGAAGCTCCTCAATTGTGAGTAATTTCTCATTCTTGACAAAATTGATGCCTTCAGAAGGCATACAGTAATGACACCGAAGATTACACCGATCTGTCACCGCCAGTCTAAGGTAATTGATACGCCTGTTATGATTATCTATGAGCATACTTTATAAAGATCTTTCTTGGGTTATCCCCCACTTACCGGGGGTATCAAGGCTATTTCATCTGTTGTTGTAATGGGGGTTTTGTCTGAAGCATAGTTACTGTTTACAGCTACGGCAAGTGACGTCAGATCTTTAAGGGCAGGAAAAAGATCCATTAAATAGGATTTTAATTGTCCTACGCTTCCCAAAGCTCTCGTGTCATTTAAAGGAATATTCAGGGTAGCGTTCCCAACAATATCCCGTGTAATTCCAAAAAGTAATATTGTCATACCGTTCTATAACTTTTTAACTGAGGCCTAATCCAACAATAATGGATATCTTCCCATAGCTCCCTGGTTTTCAACTCTCCATTCAAATATGACATATTTAATGACGTAGAGACCAGAGTGGTTTTCTCAGGATTCACCTTCCATATAACAAGGTATCAAAAATAATAGAGTCTAGATACCTCTTTAACAATTTGTTGCTTTTTATTCTACTTAAAAACCCTTTCTTCCCTTCAGTAATATTTCCTTTTGAAAAATATCTTCTCACCTCATACTTAAATGAACAAACTTGCGTTTTGGAGGTTGAACCTAATAATATGAAAATGAAAACCTTTTTTAGAATAGCCCCTTTACTCTGCCTTTTCGCGATCCTTTCATCATGCGGTAATTCCGATGATGATATTTCTTTTAACATTAATCAGACGGGTAATCTTGGTAAAGGGATCCCTGTAGATGCTTGTTTAAATCTGGGAGATAATGAACTGATCTTATCTATTCAAGATCAATTCACTACTCTTCCGGGAAAAGTATCTATCTTTTTTAAAGTGTCTGATGCTGATGGCAATCCAGTGGCTGGCTTAACTGCCAATCAGTTCACTATCTACGAACAAGGTAGAAATGATGATTGTTTTAATACGATCTCTACTTCTGAATCATTTGCCCGCATATCACCTAATTCACAAATATTCAGCAACAATACCCTTTTAGTTCTCGATCTTAGTGCTAGTGTACTAAGCGGAAGTTTAAATGAATTGAAGTCGGCTTCCGTAAGTTTTGTAAATAATGTGATGCCCGCTGTAGCTCAGGATTCTTTTAAAATGGCTATTTACTGGTTCGATGGGGAGGACGAGTTGCATTTATTGCAGCCCCTTACAGCTGTTAAGGACGAATTAACCCTTGCCATTGAAGGGATCACTCAGGATATTAGTAATGATCCATCTACTGATCTTTACGGGGCCGTGATCAAATCTACTGACATTGCAGAAGGTTTATTAGATGAAGCCAGAAGTAACTCAACTATTAGCGCAGCCTCTGTAGTCATTTTCACGGATGGTACGGACCAGGCATCCAGATATTCGGAAACAGATGCATTAACCGCAGTAAGAGATGCAGATCTCAACATTTCCATCTTTACCATTGGTTTAGGAGCGGAGATCGATACCGAGGTTCTGATGGATATAGGCAGGACATTCAGCGTCTTTGCAGGAAACAAAGAGCAGTTGGAAACTACCTTCAATGAAATTTCGTTCAGGGTCTCTGAAAGGGCCAATAGTTTCTATCTCTTTGAATATTGTACCCCAAAAAGAGATGGAAGTGGGGTTAATAACTTAGCCATCTCCGTTACAGACGACTCCAGACAGGGAGCTGTACAATCAGAATTCAACGCTACCGGCTTTTCTGGCGGATGCCAATAAGAACCGGTCGTTTCTTAACATTCAAAGGAGGATCTAATAGGTCCTCCTTCTTTTTTTTACACCCAGTAAGTAGGGTTTTTGGCATTATCCTTGTTATATACATAGAAACCCAAATGTATATCGCGATTAACGTACATCCTAAAAACTAGAAATTGTTTAACGTAAAAAAAAGAAATTATGGATGTTATCAACGAAATTATCAGTCAGAGTGCCTTAGGATCTTTATCTAAAGGATTTAAGAGCCTTGTCCTGTCAGTATTCACTTCAATAGTGGTGACCCTTTTCGTGATGTTAATTGCTATTATCGTAAATGGTAATCAATTACATTTCAGCTTTGGATATTAATCCTCTGAGGGCTGTTAAGTATTAGAAGTATCAACGGTAAATCATTGCATTCTTGCGTCCCCATTGGTTTAGTACAGACGGAGCTGCCTCACCAAGATCTATTAAGAATCCATTGATGACGGCAAACTTATAATCCCCATCTTTCTGCAAAAGAAATGTGGGGTTTTTTCCTGCTTCAAATCTAAATTCCGGTAGTTCATAACCAGGACTTAAGAGATGTAAAGGAATAGGAGAGTTAAGGGCTTCTTTTGAGATGTTCTTGACGCGTACATAGGTATACCCCTTTTTTAATAGTTCACCGGGATTTAAGAGCGATTCCATATCCGCATTCATAATTTCAGGATATACTTTCCCCGGTACAATGGTATAGCCTTCAGCCTCAAAAGTCTCGTATCCATAGTAAGTAGAGAGATCTCCCTGATCAATGATTCTACTGCTATACCAAAAATCTGCATGGTTTTCTTTATCAACTTCTACTTGATTAATTCCAATATCGAGGATATAGTTTTTCCCCAATAATGGGTAGGTAGCCCCAATGATCTTAAGATCGAACAATTTACGATCATTCTCCGGGATCTTTTCATAAGCATCTAGCCCTATATCTTTATAGTTTTCATTAGCAATTGTATAAATAGCAGAAAGAATAGACACGTAGTTTAATTTACGTATTTCCTGTTTTTCGGGATCTTCCGGATATCCACCTGATTCAATCAATATAGTACTTGTACCCCATTTTTGAATGTTATCACCAAAGGCGCGAGGTTCAAAATCATCGTTATAGCGCCCAACCTGACCTGGTGCATATTTTTGAATGATACTATTCATAAAAACGATGACCTTCATGGCATTACCCCTGCGTTCATCTATCTCTTTTTCATAATTGAATGCGGGTGCCAGGTATGAGATAGTCGCTGGTTTTTCCGTTCTTTCCGCATTGTAATAAGTGCTTTGATCATGTAGGTTAAACCCAAAATCGGCTTCCAGACTATCCCTTACCTTTTTTAATGTTTGGCCTTCCGGCGATTGTAATCTCAAGGCATCTCTGTTAATATCTATGCCCAGTCTGTTTTCTCTTTTAAATATTTCAGCCCCATCCGGATTTAGCATGGGAAGAAAATGCAGTGTTAAGCTTTTAAGTATGGCTGCTTTCTCGCTTTTGAATTCATCACTGCGGAAAAAGTTTAGTATATCAAAAATCGCCTGGGTAGCTGTTGGTTCATTGCCATGCATTTGAGACCATAGAAAAACATCAGTAGGTCCGGATCCTAAGCTTATAAGGGTTAGATCTCTTCCTTCAATGGAAGTCCCTACTTTTTTTACCGTTAGTCCCGGGTCCTTTCTATGCAGTGCGATCAAGGCTTGAATATCTGCATGTTTAATTCTTCGTTTAGTAAGCAATGGCTCTTTATATTGATCATAGGTCTCATATAAAGAGGCCGTAATTTCAGATTCTTGAGATTCTCCTAAAAAGCAGCCGCTAAGAATAAGGGCAAGGAATAAAATGATACTATTTTTCATATAATGTTATTGAGGCACTGATTTAAATTTAAATTTTGTGGTGGCTTTTCTCACATTAGCCATAAATTCTTCCCCGGGATCGGTCTTTTCTGTTCTGTATTCATCATCTTTTTCCAGCCATAATTCATGTCCTTCAAAAAGTGGATATTCATAATGCCCGATAAGATAATCAATGTTGTACTTCTCACTAATATAATTCACCAGCCAGATATTAGCTTTTAACTGCGCTTCGGTTAAAGGAGTTTCTTCCGTGCCGCCTACATTCTCAATACCTATAGCACAATGGTTCAGGCCAATGACATGTCTTCCCATAACCGTTTCAGGCATTAGTCGGTAGATAGTCCCGTCCTGGGCTACTAAAAAATGCGAGGAAACGTTAAGTCCACTGGCATTTTCTACATCGGTACGCCAATTTGGAAGGGTGGGATCGTTAAACACATCAAATGAACCTTCCAGGGTTGGTATGGCCGTCCAATGAAGGACGATCATCTTAGGAACAATGGTAATGGCTGGGTTCTCAAACCCATAACGTTCCATTAAATATTCTTTGGTGAGTTGTTCCCGTTCTTCATTAAAGACTATGGGTCTGTCTATTATCTTTGTACTGGCGCAGGAAGTAAGAAGCATCATTAAGACACATAGGCTTAAATAATGAGATTTAAAATGCTTTAACATGCCTTATTTTATTGTCTTTTCCTGCGTTAACGTTAGCGGCAGCCCATATTGAATATTAACCTTCTTTCTTCCCCATTCTTTAGCCATTTGTACATCTACTCCCATATAAATGTCGATTCTGTTCTCCCATCGCGAATTCATTTTATCCTTTACAAGGAAAATACCTTCAAACCCTTCGATCTTAACAGGTGTGTTGCGCTTCAACCCCTTTTTAATAAGATCATTTGAAACAGCTATGCACTTCATGCCTGGTTTTAATGTATCGCCCCAGGCCGCTACATTTGGGATGCTTTTAGTTTGAGCAATAACTGAATTGTAGGCCGTTGCAGTAACTTTTAATGGAATCCATGTAAATTTTTCCTCCTCTTCCCTACAACCAACACTCAGGCCAATGAAAGCAATCAATAAACTTATATAGATCTTGTTGAACATTCTAATTATTGGTGTCTGTTTTCTAATATCATCAGATCGAGAGCCTCTTGTTTCCAAACGGAAGTGTACTCCTCAGGCGCAGGAATAAATGGCAATGCAAAACTGCTTAAAATGATATCTTCATCACCATCCTCATCTATATCTCCGCTATCCATTAAAAACCACTTCCCTTTCATGGATGCTTCTACAGTAAAGGTTTCAAATTCATACGTTTCGCGGTCCTTGTTCTCCAAAAATACAAAAGATCGGTCAGCCGCATTCTTATAATCGGGGAAGGTAGATAGGAGGCCAAAATCAATATCTCCATCCTTGTCATAATCTGATGCCACTACCCGTGTTACCCCATTCATGGGATAAAAAAAGACTTCGGTAAAGTTGTTGTCTCCATCATTGAGATGCAAACGCATACCGTGATATGGTTTTTGAACATAGGATTTATCTGCATTGTCACCATTAACCGTCACAAGGTCCAGATCCCCATCGCCTTCATAGTCTATTAGTTCGAACCAACTACTGCCATATACGGGGCTAAAACGCAACACTTTGTTCGCTTCAAAGGATAGATCTTGTTTTTGATATAATATGGTAATGCTCTCATCGCCCTGGGAAGTGAGTGCTACCAGGTCTTTTCTCCCATCATTATCCATATCCTGGGCAACAACACGTATAGTGCCGGGTTGATTCAACAGTACCGTTTTATCGTAATCACCACTCTTATTCTTCACAAAGAGCGATAATTCCCCGGTAAGATCACCAAATTCACTAATCACTAATTCAGCAGTTTCATTGTTATTTAGATCTTCGGTAAGTGTATGTACCGGTCTGTGCAATACTGATGCAATGTTTAAGGTGTCTGAGGAGCTATTCTTAAATACCTTCCCCATAGCAATAGCACTGGGATGTATATAACCTATAGTAGTGACATAGGTCTCCTGATTATTCTTATCATATGAGACAACCGGACTTTCATAGTATCCTATAATGTCTAATCCCTTTTTTAGATCAAAGGTCATTAATTCCCCTGCCATATCTCCCATTAGTAATTTGTTCAAGGCTGGTTTAAATTCCAGATAGGTATAGGAACGCCGCTTTTTCTCGTCCAGGGAAATTTGGATAGGAAAGAAATTTGTTAATTCGGATGACTTGGTTTGATTGGCCGAGGAATTGAGTGAATCTGGTGCGCCGGCAATAATGTAATCCTTAAGCAATTGCCAGTCTTCTAAAGATATTGTGGGCGTAATGGGATAAATACCCGTTTTTATAACGGCATCCATTTCTTCATAAGACAGCCCTTTCAAGGGATCGTGGCTATTTTCTCTCAGGCCCATTCTGGCCGCCATATCAGGTAAAATAGCGCTTTTCCATATCTCTTTAGGAAGATCCTCTCTTTTAGGGACTATATGGCAACTTCCGCAATGCGACTCAAACAAAGCAACAGCTCTTTGGTCATTTTTACCCTTGCATCCACCAAGGAAACATAATAAAACCCCGATCACCAGGGTCTCTATTTTAAAGTATTTCTTCATGTAAGCTGTGGTACATAATATGATATTCTTTGGAAATAAATTCCTGTTGTTCCGTTTTTGGCTAATGTAAATTCTATTATCTTGGTCTTTATCTTGATCCATAAGAGCACATAGAATAAACTCTTTTTCGATCAAGTCAGAAAGTTACAAATTACATATATCAAATGAACAAAAATATAAAAAGACTCATCCCGTTCCTTGTTGTTATCCTCTTAGCAGTAGTGGTCTGGCAGTACCCTAAATTAAATTTGATCTCTGGTTTTGCAGCAAAAAGTACCGCTTCTTCCATTTACATAGCCGGACGATCATTGAGCTCTGTCACTGAAAATGACAACAACGTTCCCCTGGTAAAATTGGCGAAGTCTGAGTACAATGTATCAGAAAAAAAAGGAATGGCCACGGTTTTTGGACTTATGGAACGAGAAGCTGTTTGTAGGGAGGGATTGGGATGCGTCTTAATAAATGGTGAAACAGACATAGATCTTTATACTCAAAGCCCAATTAGATTACAAAGAAAAATAGCCCTGCCCTACCCTTTTGGACACGAAACAGCATTGGACACCCTCTTTGAAAATGTAAATTACAAGCAGCTCAAAAAGGCCCTGGATCATGTCTTTTCAGATACGGTAAGGACCAGGACGGTATTAGTCCTCTATAAAGATCATATCCTTGCCGAGCGTTATAAAAGCGGATTTGATCAATCCACACCTATTTTAGGATGGTCCATGACCAAGAGTATTTTAGCCACACTGTACGGTATAATGCAATATCAGGGAAAATTATCCGTAACAGAGCCCGCACCTCTTCCCTCCTCGCAGGAAGATGAACGAAAAGACATCACCTTAAATCATCTGCTGCGTATGCAGAGCGGATTAGCATGGGATGAAGATTATTCAACGATCTCCGATGTTACCGAGATGTTATTTATGGAATCGAACATGGCAGATTCACAGGCCAAAAAAAAGGTGGTTGCTCCACCCACCGAAATTTGGAACTACTCATCCGGCACTTCAAACTTACTCTCGGGTTTGATGCGAACGAAATTTGACACCTATCAAAATTATCTGAATTTTCCATATAAAGCGCTGATAGACAAGATAGGCATGCATTCTATGATCCTGGAAACAGATCTTGCCGGGAATTTCGTAGGCTCATCCTATGGCTGGGCCAATACCAGGGATTGGGGAAGGTTTGGTCAGCTATATCTTCATACTGGAAACTGGAATGGTGAGCAATTGTTCGATCCAAATTGGGTAAGATACGTCACTACGCCTACTATCCATTCTGATGGGGTTTATGGCGCGCATTTTTGGCTTAACGCGAATGGTAAATTTCCTGATGTACCAAGAGATATGTATTCTGCAAATGGCTACCAGGGGCAGCATGTTTTTATTATTCCTTCTAGGGACATAGTCATTGTAAGAACAGGTTTAGCCGAAGAACCTCAGTTTAATACCAATACCTTCATAAAAGAAATCCTCGGGGCTATCCAATAGTTTCCCGGTTTTTTTCCTTCTATAACAAAAAAAGGCAGGTTCACCACAAAAGGAGATGTCTTGACAACAATAATTGTGACAGGCAGGATTTGTCTCGTAGGTTTACTATGTAATTAACAAGGAGTTAATTTTTTCATTTTCATATAGTGTTCTCGTAAAAGGGTCCTGATCGTAAAAGACAGGGCCCTTTTTAATTTCAGTATATGCTAGATGAAATTTATTTTAGGGGATCCATTTATCTTTCCCAAAATCTGGTTTACGCTTTTCCAGAAAAGCATTTCTTCCTTCCTTAGCTTCTTCAGTCATATAGGCAAGTCGGGTGGCCTCTCCGGCAAAAACCTGCTGCCCTACCATACCATCGTCTGTTAGATTCATTGCAAATTTGAGCATCTTTATGGAAGTGGGCGATTTCTCCAATATTTCCTGTGCCCAGGAAAAGGCGGTTTCTTCAAGTTCCTCGTGGGGTATGATGGCATTTACCATGCCCATTTCAAATGCTTCTGTTGCAGAGTAGGTTCGCCCTAAAAAGAAGATCTCACGGGCCTTTTTCTGCCCTACCATCTTGGCGAGGTACGCCGAGCCATAACCCCCGTCAAAACTAGTGACATCGGCATCTGTCTGTTTAAAAAGAGCGTGTTCCTTGCTTGCTAAAGTCAGATCACATACTACATGCAGGCTATGACCTCCGCCAACGGCCCATCCCGGGACAACGGCAATTACCACTTTGGGCATAAAACGGATCAACCGCTGTACCTCTAGTATATTTAATCTGTGATATCCATCTTCCCCAACATAACCTTTGTGACCACGTGCCTTCTGATCTCCACCACTACAAAAAGAATAGATCCCATCTTTGGTTGAAGGTCCTTCGGCGGATAATAATACAACACCAATAGAGGTATCTTCCTGAGCATCGTAAAAGGCCTCATATAATTCCTTGGTAGTTTTTGGTCTGAAGGCATTCCGAACATCGGGGCGATTAAAAGCAATTCGTGCTACCCCATTGCATTTTTTATAAGTAATGTCCTCAAATTCCTTTACCGTTGTCCATTTTATCGTTGAACTCATATACGTATTCTTTTTGGTCATTAAAGATAAGGCATCTCCCCACGCCTAACAATCATTTAAAGGATTGGATTGGGATCTTCGCTTCTCTTCTCTTTTTCTTGTTTTAAGGCTATCCATTTTGATAAATATTTAGTGCTAGCCATACTGTGATGCATTAACATGCTACCAATGATATTATGATCTCTATGTTCCATGAGGTTTTGTTTCAGGATTTGGAGTGCCTTGATCAAATTGCTTTCGTTCTTTTTTTTGTCAAAATGTGTACGAAGCAAGTTGTATCCTTGCTGCTGGCTTTTATGCCACAATTCACTGTCCTGGTATAAGGCAACAGCTTTTTGAGCAAATTCATTCGCATCCGTACCTATGAGATCTGACATGCTTTCCAAGTGGGTCCCTTCTACCCCAATACGTGTGATCACAGAGGGTGTTCCGCTTGTAACTGCCAAGAACACTTTTCCTTTAAGTCCGGCACCATATCGAAGTGGAACCAGGTTAACCCTGGCTTTACGCATCATTTTCTCTGCGTTCTCTACCCAACCATCAACAAAAAATCTTTCCTTGGGGTTGTGTAATGCCAGAATTTTGGGTGGTAAATATGGGCCATAAATATGCAATGAAGCCTCAGGCAGTCTTTTAAGTATTAACGGCCAAATGGACTTCTTCAAATACGCTATAGCGTCTATATTGGGAGCGTGTTTTCCATTGCCAATAAGGACAAAATCTGAGCGCTCTTCAAAAGTAATTTCCGAATCTGCCGCTAACGCTTCTACGTCATTCAATACAAATGGCAGATAGCACAATAAAGATGGATCTATTGGCGTATGCCTGCGCAGCCATTCAATCTCAAAAGATGAAATTATTAGGGAAAGATCGGATCTGAATATGCTTGCAAGCTCGCGTTTGGTCAATTCTTGCCTAAGCCAGTAGTTGGAAGAAAATGCCGTCCCTTCTTTTAAAGCCATTTCCCTGCTTTTTCGAAGAGAATGAAGGTCCTGAGTATCTATGATTCGGATAGTATTTGGCAGATGTTGTGTCACTCGCCATCCAAAATGCTCTTCAGTAAGGAAACGGTCGAATAGTACGATCTGAGGCTTCAACTCCTTTATAAAGTGATCGAAACTAACATGATTTAAGGTAATCGGCATTGTATCTATACCCAGCGCTTCTATTGAAGCGCTATAAGAAGTTTTGGCAGCGGCTGAACTGAAAGTAATATGGTAGCCTTGTTCCTTAAAGAATTGGATGATCTGTAGAGTGCGCACACCTGCGGCCGTGGCATCCGGCTCTGGCCAAATAAGCCCAATGATCAGGACTTTTTGCAGGGTATCATTCATAGTTACATCCTTGCTGCAAACTTTTGTGAAATCCGCAATCGCAGTTTACGTTCATAGTCTTCCGCCAACCACTCTTTGTAATTCTTGGTGTTGTTCATGATGCAATAAGAATATTGCCGTACTCTGTATTCTATCTCTTCCTTTAGCTGTTTTGCCAGGATTCGGGCATCAAAAACATCCTCGCTGTTCACAAAACAAATTTGTGCATGTTGTTCAATACTTCTTTCCAGAACCGTTTTAGATTTTAATCCCTGAGCAAAAACTTCTTTGTAGGTTTCCTTGATATTGAAATCTATATCCTTCGATTTTGCAAACTTTTCTCTTAATTCCGGGGGCATTTCATATATAAATTCCCGTTCAATATCCTCATCATTCTTTATATTCTCCAGATAGAAATCGGGGAAGTGAAAGATCTCCTGCCAATCTATGGGGGCATCCCACATTCCAAATCGCGCAACATTATTTCCCAGATCAACAACTGTAAAATCGCTTTTATTTGGCAATATACGCGACCCTCTTCCTATCATTTGGAAGTATAGCGTTAGAGATCTGGTAGCCCTGTTCAGAATAATGGTCTCTACGGTAGGTTCATCAAAACCCGTTGTTAAAATACTTACAGAGGTTAATATGGCGTCTGGGGTGGTAGAAAACCACTCAAGAATTTCCTTCCGTTCTGTTGCCGTATTCTTGTTATCTAAATGCCTGATGTTATACCCCGCTTTGTTAAAGGTCTCATAGACATATCGTGAAGTATTGATACCATTGTTGAAGATCAGTGTTTTGGTGCCTTTTCCTATTTCTTCATAGGCGCTCAGTAATTTTCCAAGCATATTTTGATTGCCGTATAATTCATCGGACGACTTCACCGTATAATCACCGCTGATACCCAGCTTTAAGGATCGCAGGCTTACATCGTAATTATACATATTGGCCTTTGCAAGAAATTCCTTTTTTATCAGGGCTTCAATAGACTCTCCTACAATTAATTTCTTGTAGTGATCCTTCATTGGGAGCTTAATATTGGAGCTCAGAGGAGTTGCTGTAACTCCCAGTATTATGGAGGTATCAAAATATTTAAAGAGCTTTCTAAAAGAGTTGTAATGTGCTTCATCTATAATAACCAGCCCAACGTCTTTCAGCGTTATGGTTCCTTCCTGCAAGCGGTTATTTAAGGTTTCTACCATGGCCACATAGCACATGTGTTCATCCGCCTCTTTTAATTGCTTTACATCACTATTGATGATCTTGTTCTTTACGCCAAACCCTTTTAGCATTTTGGAGGTCTGACTGCTTAGTTCTATCCGATGTGTTAACACCACTACCTTTTTCTTCCTATGTTCTATAAATCTTCGGGTGATCTCAGAAAAAACAACTGTTTTACCCCCGCCTGTAGGCAGTTGATAAAGCAGGTTGCTATTATCTTTATCCTGATCTAAATGTTCAAAAATAGAGTGAAGGTCCTGTAATTGATAATCGTATAGAGTCTTTTCGATATTTTCGGTGGAAATCTGCAAAAAAGGTTAATGTATTTGGGTTACTTAATACGATGGGGGTTACTTACACCCCAATTTTGCAAAACTAAAAGATTTTTCCCCTCAAAAGAAATTAATTACCTGAAATCTGAATTTAATACCCTTTCTGAGGATCTACTAAGTTTAATAAAGACTCTTTCCTGAGGATACGCTTATAATTCTCAACAAGCTGAGGAACCACTGAAGCAGGATCGGATACACTGGCCACATGAGGTGTTATTTTGACCTTAGGATGAGCCCAAAAGGGATGTTCCTCGGGTAATGGTTCCTGGTGAAATACATCCAGACAAGCCCCGGACAATTGCCCTGAATCAATAAGGGGAATCAGATCATCTTCAACTAAATGCCCTCCTCTGGCTACATTGATGAGATACGCTCCGGCAGGCAATGAGGATAGTGTCTCTTTATTTAAGATTCCCTTGGTAGCATTAGTTAAAGGGAGCAGACATACCAAAATAGTAGTCTGATTTAAAAAGTTTGTTTTACCTGATGCCCCATCGTATACTTTTAAGTCTAATTTTTCTTTTG
>NZ_CAMYKH010000041.1 GCF_947258935.1 uncultured Muriicola sp. | reverse complement strand
TTAACACTCATGATCTCAAGAGCCGATGTAGCTCATTTTATGTTGGAGCAGCTAACAACTTCTGCCTACTCTAAAAAAGCGATATGTATTGTCTATTAAATAAAAGCATTTTGAATAATTGGTTATCTTTAAACTATGACCAGTATAAAAATCAACCCTGTTCCCACCAGAAAAGGAATACAAGATCAAAAGAAATTAGCAAAGAAATATGCCAGGTTTAAGAAACTGATTGACGAACTCAGAAAAAGGGACCTTGCACCTGAAATAATTTCTTCTCTAAATGAAAAAATGGAGTCCTTAAATGCCATTTCAGATACAGACAAGCAACTATCATCTTTGTTGCGAAAGACTCAAAATTCAATTCTAAAAATCCTGCAAAAAGAACTAAAGATAGTCCCTAAGAACTATTATCGGAATTTATGGATGGGTATGGGAATGGTAGTTTTTGGAGTACCTATAGGGATTGCGCTTAGTGCAGGTATCAATAATTATGGGATGCTTGGGGCCGGGATGGCAATAGGTCTCGGGATTGGTCTTGCAGTCGGCAGTGAAATGGACCGTAAAGCAGGCGAAGAAGGCCGACAACTTAATGTGGTCCTTTAGTTAGATTAATTCTCTTTAAGATCTTCTTAACTCTTGGGTATTTATGAAAAATCCAAAATGGATTCTGGCAACAATTGTTATTTCTCAATTCTGCTGTATCTCTTTGTGGTTTGCAGGGAATGGTGTTTTAGATGATCTTAGGGCCAATTATGATCTCAGTGTGCAGGCGCTGGGACATCTTACCTCCGCTGTGCAGTTCGGATTTATTAGTGGAACCTTATTATTTGCTCTCTTCACCATAGCGGACCGCTACTCCCCTTCGCGCGTATTCTTTTTTTCAGCCTTAATTGGAGCGATATTTAACCTAAGTTTATTATGGGGTGGAAATACCCTTTGGAGCTTGCTTATTGCACGATTTCTTACAGGATTTTTTCTGGCGGGAATTTATCCGGTGGGGATGAAAATAGCCGCTGACTATTTTGAAAAAGGTCTTGGAAAATCGCTTTCATTTCTTGTAGGTGCTTTGGTGCTGGGCACTGCCTTACCACATTTGTTGAAGAGTAGTAGTTTATTTAGCAATTGGGTGTGGGTTATTGTAGCGACCAGCAGCCTGGCTTTTACAGGGGGCTTGCTGATTCTTCTATTCGTTCCGGACGGGCCCTTTCGCAATAAGGGAAACCCATTAAAACTGATGGCTATATTTTCGATATTCAAGAATCGTGAACTAAAAACTGCAGCCATAGGTTACTTTGGCCATATGTGGGAACTATATGCTTTCTGGGCTTTTGTTCCCGTACTTTTAAAGACCTACCAGGATCTGCATGGGAAGACCCTAAATATTTCTTTATGGTCCTTTCTTATCATTGGTATTGGAAGTATTGGCTGCGTCATTGGAGGTTTCTTATCACAACGAATTGGTGTTAAAAAAACAGCATTCTGGTCGCTTTTGCTCTCTTGCCTTTGTTGCCTGTTTTCGCCTTTATTTTTTTATATTTCCTATGAAGTAATTTTCCTGGGTATACTCTTATTCTGGGGTATGATGGTCATAGCAGATTCACCTTTGTTTTCTACCATGGTTGCTAACAATGCAGATAGTGTTTTAAAAGGTTCTGCCCTCACCATAGTGAATTGCATTGGGTTTGCCATCACTATTTTTAGTATACAGTTATTAAATTACGCCCAGCTTAATTTTTCCCCTACTTTGATGTACACCATACTGGCAATAGGTCCTGTTTTGGGACTTTGGACGCTCCTAAAAAATTCAACTTAGATCGGGCTAAATAGGAGATATTTTTTAATTTAGATAAGGAATTAATATCCTGAATAAAAATAAACCTCATCAATTATTATCATGTACAAATTCTCATTACTGACAATACTCTGTATCCTATTGGTTGGCTGCAGGGCAAAAGAAAATGCATCATCTATCCAGGAACCAAAGGGCGCTGACAATGTGGCTTATCAATGGGGGGAAATGGCATTAAAAGCGACTGCTTTGGACACCGAACGCTTTGCTCCAAGACCCACTATCACTTCCCGTTATCTGGGACTTATTTTTACCGCAGTTTTCGATGCATGGAGCAGGTTCGATGAAAAAGCCATCCCTGTTTACATGGCTGAAGTACCAAGAATGCCGAATGAATTACGTACCCTTGATAATAAAGAAATTGCCATCAGTTTTGCAGCTTACAGAACCTTGTGCGAGTACTACTTTTCTGATAAAGAAATTTTCTCTGAGTTTATGCGGGAATTAGGTCTCGACCCAACAAATGAATCGCTCGATCCTTCAACACCGGAAGGTATCGGCAATCTGGCCGCTAGGGCAGTAATAAAAGCCCGTCATAATGATGGTGCCAACCAATATGGGGAAGAAAATGGTTCTGATGGGGAACCCTATTTTAACTATGTAGGTTACGAACCTGTCAATTCTGCCGATTCCAACGAAGATCCCAATCGTTGGCAACCTAAGTATTTTTCAGATGGAAAAGGTGGTTTTTACGCCCCGGGATGCCTTACACCCTTTTGGGACAAGGTGAAACCTATAGCATTAAAAAGTGGCGACCAGTTTCGACCGGGCCCACCTCCTATGATCGGAAGTGAACAACTAAAAGAAGAGGTGGCTGAGGTCATTGCCCTACAGGCTAATCTAACGGATCAAGATAAGGCTTTGGTAGAATTCATGCGAGACGGACCTCAATCTGTTCAGCAAGCCGGTCATTGGTTAAAATTTGCGCAAGATGTTTCTCGACGCGATGAGCATATTTTGGATGATGATGTGAAGATGTATTTCTATAATCAGGTAGTAGCTATGGATGCGTTTATTGCTTCCTGGGATTCCAAGATGTTTTATGACTATGCGCGCCCTTATGCCCTTGTTCATGAATATTATAAAGATCAGATTATTGAAGCCTGGGGAGGTGAAGGTATGGGTATGAAAAATATCAAGGGACAGGAATGGCGGCCTTATTCTCCCGATACCTTTCTTTGTCCTCCTTTTCCCAGCTATGTCTCCGGACACAGCACCATTAGCGGAGGTTGTGGTGAAGCGCTAAAATTATGGACGGGAAGTGACCATTTTGGAGAAAAGATAAGCCTGGTCGCAGGTGCCCTTACTGAACCAGACAATCTGGGAGATACTGTAGTACTGGAATTTCCAACGTTTACTGAAACGGCTGAAATGGCCGGAATCTCTCGTGTTATGGGCGGGTATCATATTCAGGCAGACAATGTTGCCGGATTGAAATTAGGTCGCGATGTGGCCCACGAAGTTTGGGACTTTTACCAAAAACATCTGGGTAATTAAATCCTTTAAAGTTGATTGTATAGTAAAGTTGAACTAATTCTTATGAAAGGAATTAAGTACGAACGGCAAGTATTTCTTCATTGTCATTTACCTTTCTGATGATTGATTCTCAAAGGCAATCCTGAATCTACCTAAGATAGGTGCCTTAATGATCTGATTTTAATGCCCTGTTACTTAGCAACGTTTACAGAACGCGTTTCCCTGATCACCGTAACTTTGACCTGCCCTGGATACGTCATATCTGTCTGGATCTTTTGTGAGATCTCAAAAGATAATTGTGCTGCTTTCTCATCACTTACCTTTTCGCTCTCCACTATAACCCTGAGCTCTCTTCCTGCCTGAATGGCGTAGGCCTTTTGAACCCCACCAAATCCGAACGCGATATCTTCAAGATCTTTGAGTCGCTGTATGTAAGAATCGAGAACCTGCCTCCTGGCTCCTGGTCTGGCGCCGCTAATGGCATCACACACCTGAATAATTGGAGAGATAAGTGTCTTCATTTCTATCTCATCATGGTGAGCCCCAATGGCGTTGCACACATCTGGTTTCTCGCCATATTTCTCCGCCCACTGCATTCCTAGGATGGCATGTGGAATTTCTACTTCGGTCTCGGTATTGGGTACTTTTCCTATATCGTGAAGGAGTCCGGCTCTTTTGGCCAATTTTGGATTCAATCCTAATTCTGCTGCCATAACCCCACAGAGTTTTGCAACTTCCCGTGAATGCTGCAATAAATTTTGCCCGTAGGAGGAGCGATATTTCATTCTCCCTACCGCCTTGATCAATTCCGGATGTAACCCATGGATACCAAGGTCTATAACTGTTCTTTTCCCAATCTCAACGATCTCCTGCTCTATCTGTTTTTCAGTTTTACGCACAATCTCTTCTATACGTGCAGGATGAATTCTTCCATCCGTTACCAACTTGTGAAGTGATAGCCTGGCTACTTCCCTGCGTACTGAATCAAAACAGGAAAGAATAATAGCTTCAGGTGTATCATCTACAATGATCTCAACACCGGTTGCAGCCTCAATAGCTCTAATGTTCCTTCCTTCACGACCAATGATCCTTCCTTTCACATCATCAGATTCTAAGTTGAATACTGATACGCAATTTTCAACGGCTTCTTCAGTTCCAATGCGCTGAATTGTATTGATCACTATTTTCTTTGCCTCCTGCTGAGCAGTGAGTTTTGCCTCTTCCAGGGTAGTCTGCATGTAGACCATGGCCTCGTTTTTGGCAGTCTCCTTCAGTGATTCCAAAAGTTGATTGGTGGCGTCTTCTGCGGATAGACCCGAAATAACTTCTAATTGCTGTACCTGGTTTTTGTGCAATTTTTCCAGCTCCGAATGCTTTTTGTCATATAATTCTACCTTATGATCCAGGTCTTTGATCTTGCCCTCAATTTGGTCATTCAACTTCTTGTTCCTTGCCAGCTCACTACTTACCTGAGACTCTTTATCCCTGGTACGCTTTTCGGATTCTGAAATTTTCTTATCCTTGTTGATAATAACTTTTTCATGTTCCGCTTTTAATTCTAAAAACTTTTCTTTTGCCTGGAAGATCTTATCTTTCTTTATATTCTCGCCGTCTTTTTCAGCATTTTTTAAAAGCAAAGCTGCTTCTTTCTTTGCATTCGCCAGCGTTTTGGAAGCCTTCCCCTTTTCAAGGAATTTGGCAATTACAAAGCCTATAAGTAATCCTATGGCCCCTGCGATGAGTATTGTTGTAGTATCCATGAGTATGTTAGATTTATAATGGGCATGGCCCATTTGTGCACTTGTTTTGAAGAGTTCTTTTTGATCGATTCAAAAATAAATTCTTCACCGGTTGTTTTATTCAATCCCGTATTAATTCAGTAATTCGGGGAATAAAAAAAGCCCACATTGATGGAAGTTTTGTACAAACTCCTATGAACAGGTTTAGGGCTAACAGACTGCTCAAGGATCCTTTACAAGAAGGCCTGCTTTTACAATCTAAACTCACCCTTTTCAAAAAAATTAATGTTGAGTTTGTCAAAAATTAAATACCAATGTGGGCAATAACTTTGATATATGTTAAAGAACTTATTTTAAGCTAAGCTTGGCATTTACCAATTCATCTAGAGCGGTTAAACGCTCCACAACATCTTTGGTATCTTCCATTTTATCTAAGCCGCCTTGTTCAATCTTTGAGGCAAACTGCAAGGCACACATGGCCAGTACATCCTGTTTATCTCTAACGGCATAATTTTGCTCAAATTTTTTGGCGAGTTGCTCAATATTCTTAGCTGCTTTTCTCAAGCCTTCTTCCTGACTTGGGTCTATTGTCAGTGGATATACCCTGTCTGCAATAGATAGCTTTATTTTTAGCTTCTCGGCCATATTTTGAGTCCATTATTCAGCGAGCTGTGCGATGCAATGATCTAACTCTCTGACCAATGTATTTATTTTGAGCTTGGCTTCTGTTTTATTTTTTTCACTGCCCAACATTGTACTTGCCAGTTTCAGGGATTCGTATTTCTCCTCCCATTCTATTACGGAGTTCTTTGTGATTTCTTGGTCTGTCTTTAGCTGAACCAATTCATCTTCCAGTCTTCCTTTAGCTTGATTGAGCAATTCTAACTTGTGTAATAACTTGCTAATCTTATTTTCAAGAGAATCAACTATTTCAACCAATTCGCTCATGGGCAAATATCAATGCGTTCATAACAAAGTTAACACACCTAGAACGACTTAGCAATAGTTTTTCCAATTATTACTGATCATTCTCAAATTTAACTTTAAGTGTTCTAACCATATTATCACTCCGCTAAGATCAATTACTGAAACAAATACTCCTTGCCCTTATATTTATTTCAAAGTTAAGCTGGTATTAATTAATTTCGCGCCAATCATTGTTTATGAAAATATTCGTTGTCCTTATTTTTCTGATACTGTTTAATTTGTCATTTGGACAAGAACAATATCCAAAAGATGCCTTCAGATCGCCTTTGCAAATTCCGCTTATTCTGGCAGGCACATTTGGTGAGTTGCGCTCTAATCACTTCCATTCCGGAATTGATATCAAGACCCAACAAAGACAAGGATTACCCGTAGTTGCCATTGGCGATGGAACAGTTACCAGGATCAAGATATCCCATTGGGGATATGGAAAAGCACTATACATTGCCCATCCAAATGGGTATACTTCCGTATATGGCCATTTGCAAAAATTTAGTCCGGAAATAGAGGCCTTTGTAAAAAAAATACAATACCAAAATCGTTCCTATGAGATAGAGGTGTTTCCGGAATACGGTGAACTTAGAGTAACCAAAGATTCACTAATAGCCTATACTGGTAACACTGGAGGCTCATCCGGACCACATCTTCATTTTGAAATCAGAAGCAGTATCTCAGAAAAACCTACCAATCCCCTTTTGTATGGGTTAGAAGTACGCGATGCCACCAACCCATCCATACAAGCGCTATATGCCTATCCCCTGTCGCAAAAATCGGTCGTTAATCAAAGTAATGAAAGAATTGAGATCCCAATCAGCAGGCAAGCAGATGGAACATATCTGGCTGAAAAAGTGAAGGCTTTAGGTTCCATTGGTTTTGGGATTGCCGCCTATGACAGACAAGATCTGGCTGCGAATCAAAATGGACTTTACTCCCTAAAGCAAAAAGTAAATGGCACGCTCTATACCGCTTTTAATTTTGAGAAATTTTCCTTTGGAGAGACCAGGCTTATCAATACTCTAATAGACTATGAATACTTTGCTAAATACAGAAGAAGAATTCAACGATGCTTTTTATCAGATGGAAACAAGTTAAGTATCTATAGTACCCTCAAAAATGAAGGGAAGATCAGGATCGATGAAGGTTCTGATTATACGGTGGAAATAGAAATGAGTGATCTTAAAGGGAATTTAACCAGGCTTGTAATTCCGATAGTAGGTATGAGAGAGACACTTATAAATAGGAAAACACCTGTTAAGACTGATCACTATATCGTTGCCGTGAAACCAAATAATTTTGATCTGGGCAAAGCCAAGGTATATTTTCCGGCCAATACTTTTTATAAAGACTTTTATATAGATCTTCAAGATCGCGGGGATACAGTCACCATTCATAATAGCAGCGTTCCTGCACATAAGAATTTCACCCTAACGTTCAATACAACTCACCTGCCTGAAGAATACCTGAAGACAGCTTTTATTGCTCGTTTAGACAAGGATAACAAGCCAAATTATGTAAAGACCTATAAGCGGGAAGAAACATTCACAACTCGTACCAGGAATCTGGGAACCTATACCATTGCTCAGGATACTGTACCTCCACTGATACGGCCAAAGAACTTTAAAACAAAGCAGTGGCTCACCAACTACAGATATCTGAGCCTGATTATTGGGGATGACCTAAGCGGAATTGCAAAGTATGAGGCCACACTGAATGGAGAATGGATCTTGATGGAATACGAACCCAAGAGCAGAACAATTACCTATAATTTTGACGATAAAATTCTGGATAAAAAGCAGTATGACCTCCGGGTAGTAGTGACTGATAATGTTGGGAATTCTACTACCTTTACGAGTAGTTTTTATAGAAATTAGCCTATTGAACCGTTTCGGGATTTTACTTCTATTTATCTTCTTATGCACTGCTAACCTCCTATCAGCGCAGTCTGCCACCATTACGGGCATCATATTGGATGAGGGAAACAGGCCATTATCCAATGTTGCTATTGCATCAGAAAGTGGAGGCACAATCTCAGATAAAACTGGCTATTATCTACTTGAGGTGCAGGCAGATACTGAAATTACGATCATATTTTCTCATCTGGGACATGAAAGAGTAGAGTTAAGAGGACTTGTCCTTACCACCAACCAGGTTTTTGCATTCAACCCAGTGATGAAGACCAGTGTGATTCAGATAGATAGCGTTGAAGTTTCTGCAACCGGTGAAAAGTCGGTTTCAGGAATTACCAATCTCTCTGCCGATCTGGCGACAAAGATCCCGGGAGCCAATGCCGGTATCGAAAATGTATTGAAGTTGCTGCCCGGTGTATTTTCCAATAACGAGCTTAGCACACAATATGGGGTCCGCGGTGGGAACTACGATGAAAACCTGGTCTACGTAAATGAAATAGAAGTATATCGGCCATTTCTAATTCGTGCGGGACAACAGGAAGGTTTTAGTTTTGTAAATAGTGATATGGTGGAAAAGGTATCCTTTTCACCCGGCGGGTTTCAGGCAAAATACGGAGATAAACTTTCATCGGTTTTAGACATTACCTACAAGACTCCCGTGCGTTTTGCGCTTCAGGCAGAAGCAAGTTTACTTGGCGCCAGCACCACTTTGGAAACAATTTCCAGGAATAAGGACTTTAGCAGTGTAACGGGCTTGAGATATCGAAACAACAGCCTTTTGGTGAACAGCCAACAAACCAAGAGCAATTTTAATCCTGTTTTTGTAGATCTGCAAAGTTACCTTACCTATAGGTTCTCTTCGAGAATACACCTTCATTTTTTGGGAAATCTTGGCCTGAATGAATATAGCAACCAGCCTCTGACCCGGCAAACTAATTTTGGCACTATCGCCAACCCGCAAGCCTTACAGATCTTTTATCTCGGACAAGAAAAGAATACCTATGCAACTGCTTTGGGCGCTCTTAAAGCAGATTATTTTGTCAATGAACATCTGCGCTTAAATTTTATCACCTCACTCTACCACACTACAGAGGAAGAATATTCCGATGTTATTGCACAATACGAATTAGGGGAAATTGATACCAACTTAGGTAGTAATAATTTGGGAGAAGTAACGTCTTCCAGAGGTATTGGTGCTCAATACAATCGTTCCCGTAATGATCTGGATGCGCTTATCCATACGCTGTCTCACAAAGGTGAATATCGAAAAAATAGTTCGGTGTTAACATGGGGACTTCGTTATACATATGAAGATGTGAGAGATCAGATCCGTGAATCTGAATTTATTGATTCGGCAGGGTTCTTTATCCGACCTCCACGAGATGAGTTTATAAATAATCAACCCGAAGAACCCTTTGCAGCCCCTTTAGTGGCCTACCAGAATATCAATGCAAGAAATACCACCCAAACCCAACGATTGTCAAGCTATGTGCAACTCAGCAAACGAATAAGCCTGGGGAAACATCAATTCTCATACAACCTTGGGGTTAGAGCTCAGCACTGGAATCTGAAAGGCGAAGGATTTTCTCAAAACTCTCAGTTCATCCTTAGTCCCAGAATACAATTCGCTTTTAAACCAGCTTGGGAGAAAGATATAGTCTTTCGTCTTAGCTCGGGACTTTATCAACAACCTCCTTTCTACAGAGAATTGAGAGATTTTGAAGGGGTTATCAGGCCGGAAGTAAAGGCCCAAAAGGCCTATCATCTACTTTTGGGGAATGAATACAGTTTCCAATTATGGAACAGACCTTTTAGTTTACATAGTGAGGTATATTACAAAACCCTTTGGGATATAAACACCTATACCTTAGACGACGTTCGTTTGCGCTATGTGGCTAACAATAATGCAACGGCCTATGTATATGGTCTGGATCTTCGATTGTATGGCGCCTTTGTACCAGGTACCGAATCCTGGATCAGTTTGGGATACTTAACAACAAAGGAAAACAGTGAGAACAGGGGGTATATTTCCAGACCAACAGACCAGCGTCTTAAGGCAGCTATCTTGTTCCAGGATTACGTTCCTAACATTCCCAATTTAAAGATGTATTTAAATTTGGTGTATAGCACCGGAGTACCAGGCGGTTCTCCCAGTTATTCAGATCCTTATGTCTTTCAAAATAGATTAAGGGATTATAAACGGGCCGATTTGGGAATTTCTCATATTTTTGTAGATGAAAATCAATCTTTTCCGGAAGGCCATTGGTTACATCATTGTAAAGAATTGCAACTGGGATTTGAGATTTTCAATTTATTTAATAATCAAAATGCAATTACAAATACCTGGGTAAGAGATGTGGATAGCAAAAATGAGTTTGCAGTCCCAAATTTTATGACCTCGCGAATACTGAATATAAAATTACGCGTACGATTTTAGTGAACACATACACATGAAACGTTTTTTTTACTTATTGCTTTTTATCCCCTTGTTATCATTGCAAGCTCAAAAGAATATTTACGAAAGTGATAAGTTTGAAAGTCTCAGTGAGAATCATAAAATATTGGCAATCATACCGTTTTTTACAAATCTTGAACTTAAGGAAAAAGTTGGTGAATCAGATCTGACTAAGCTGGAAGAGCGCGAAGGATATGCCGTTCAGGATGCCCTGGAAACCTACTTCGGACGAGGTAAGAAGCGAAAAAAGTTCTCCGTAGATTTTCAAAACACCAATAATACAAATGCCATCTTAGCTCAAAATAGTATCACCTACGAAAACATTGACACTTATACAATTAAGGAATTAAGTGAAATTTTGGGAGTAGATGGGATCGTAAGTGGTAACATGAACCTCAATATTTTGCTCTCAGAAGGGATTCCTTCCAAATTTAGTTTTATTGATTATATACTGGGAGATGCCAACTATGGCAGGATCGGTATTAAAGTAAGTGATGGTAATACCGGGAAACTGTTGTGGAAATATGAAAAAGAGATCAATAAAAAATCGGGGAGGAATACCACAGATCTCATAGAATCTATGATGAAAAAAGCCACCCGAAAATTTCCTTATGATAAAGAACGCTAGGAGATTGCCGGCGCCTTTTCATCCCTGCTAAATTCCTTCAACTCATTTACGGCATAGTCTATTTCTTCCTTGGTATTATAAATGGAGAATGAGAACCGAAGCGACGGATTTTTTAGTTCCTCTGCGGTCAAGATCTCAGATAGTACATGAGAACCTCCATCACTGCCAGACTGGCAAGCACTGCCTTTAGAGCATGCCACTCCTTTTATATCCAAATGGAACAATAACATAAGTGCCTTTTCCTGAGAGATAGGCAAACGCACGTTGACCAAAGTGTAGGTACTTTTGTCCATATCCCCAGACAGGCCATTAAAAGATGCTTCGGGAAAGGCTTTTTTAATGGCTTGGATAAAATGTTTCTTTAAAGAGGATACATACTGTTTCTCTTTCTCCAGATTGTCATACGCCATGATAAAAGCTTCTTCCAGGCCAACGATATTGTGAAAAGGTTCTGTACCGGCCCTGTAGCCCCGTTCTTGTGAACCTCCTACGATCATTGGTTTTAACCCCGAATTTTTCCTTATATAAGCAAAGCCAACGCCCTTTGGACCGTGGAATTTATGGGCAGCAGCGGTCATGAAATCGATGGGGATTTCCTGCACATCCCAGTGGTAGTGGCCTATGGATTGTACGGTATCTGAATGAAATAAGGCATCATATTCTTGGCATAAAGCACTAATTGCCTGCATGTCAATTATATTGCCAATTTCATTGTTTACATGCATAAGACTTACCAGTTTCTTCCCCTTTTGTTCTTGCAGAAGTTGCTTGAGATGATCTAGATCCGGATTACCCTCTGCATTGAGTTTTACATACTGTACATTAACATTCTGATCTTCCGCCAGTTCCTCTGCGGTATGCAAGACAGCATGGTGTTCAATTTTAGAAGTGATAATGGTATTAACTCCTAAATCTCGAACCGAACATCTTAAGATCATATTATCTGCCTCTGTACCGCCCGAGGTAAAAATGATCTCAGAAGGATGAGCATTCATATATTTCGCTATGGTTTTTCTTGCAGTCTCTATGGCGGTTTTAGCCGATCTTCCAAAACCGTGGGTTGAGGAAGGATTTCCGTAACAATTAGCAAGAGCATCTTGCATTTTCTCGATTACTTCTTCTCTTACCCGAGTTGTTGCCGCATTATCGAAATATACCTGTTTAATGTTCATTTATTCATTGTGATATGTATTCAAAAATAAAGGAAATAAACGTAAAATCTTTTAAAAATGGAGACAAAGGTATAGGTTTTTACTTCTATTTTACTGTAACTTTGAAGCATGAAACGATTCTTTTTCCTGCCACTATTTGTAGTTTTTTTGGCCTGCAATGATGGAGATCTTCAAATAGAGTCCATTGATTTTGACAGTGTTTCCATTCAGACATGTGAGTCTACCATCACTACAGCAAGTACCGTGTTTTTTAAAATTAACGGAGAAGAGGCCCTGATCCTGGAATTACAAAGCGGACTCCTCCAGAATGAAGTGTCCCAAGATACTATTGTAAGCACAATACCAGGGCAAAGTAATCTAATTTATCGCTTATTTACGGGCACTGTGAGTAACAACTACTTCTGTGATGCCATCCCGTTAACTTCGCCAAGCGTACTTGAAGAAATAGAGGCTACAAGTGGGGAGGTTTTGGTTAATACAAGTCAAAATCCAACAGACACCACAAAATTTGAACATACCATCCTCCTTAGAAATGTTACCCTTATCAATGAACAGGGCGAGCGCATTACCGATATCAGTATCAATGAATTTGGTACCATTACCACTCAACAGTAGTTTGGCAGTTTAGGGATTTTGATAAATATAGATCTCTGTAGCCCCCAGACCATATTTCTGGAAGTCTGCGTCGTAATGGGTGATATTTGGATATTTCCTGAACAGATAAAACAATTCTTCCTTTAAAACGCCCTCACCAACTCCGTGAATAAAGACCACTTTCTGTATACGCTTACTGATGGCAAATTCTAGTTGTCTCTTAGCGGTTTCTAACTGTACATTCAACATATCAAAATTACTCATCCCCCTGGTAGTAGGCACTAAATGATGAATGTGCAGGTCCACTTCCATCTTCGGGATGTTGCGATCTTTTGCTTTTACTTTTGCAGGAGTTTTCTTTTTCGGTTTGTCCTTCTGGCTCTTTACCTGTGCCACTTCAAAGTTGCTCACCTTTATTGCCCCATGTCCTTTATCAAGCAATAACTCCGATTGGTCAAACTCCAGTTCAAAACCGTCTGATGAGATAATAGTGATAGTTGATCCAACTACTTTCTTGACAGTTCCCACCATAGTATCATCTAGGATCTGAACTTTGTCTCCTACTTCAATTTTTCTCATTATGCGTGCAAGATTAGAATTTAAAATGGTCGTGACAATTAAAAATAAAAAGTCGAATTAATTTTCATTCCCTAAAAATAATGGTATTTTTCGGTTAAAGAACCTTAATAAACATTCGGTGAATCTGGCTTTATTTTTCCTTGTTGCGAAAGACTATATGCTGCCTTGTTTAAGTAAGCAGGTACTGGGGATGGATTGTCCGGGATGTGGAATTCAACGATCTGTCTATTTGTTATTTCAGGGAGAGTTTTTTGCTGCATTTCAAATGTATCCGGCTATTTATCCAATTTTGGGACTGTTCGGGTTCTTGTTGCTAGATCAATTCTTTAAAATTAAATACGTCAACAAAATTATCATCAGCCTGATGATATTAAGTGTTCTTTCGATCCTAATTAATTTCTTTTTAAAAATAGTATAACCAATCTAACCCTTATGGAACAACAAAAATTACCCAATGTTACAATAGTTATAGTTCTTGCCATTCTTTCATACCTGTGCTGCTGTATTTGGGGGATTCCGGCCATCATCATGTCTGGTATTGGTCTTATTCTTGTAAAAAAGGATGAAAAGACCTTGATGGAAAATCCTGAGCTGTATTCCAATCAAAGTCAATTGAAAACTGCCAAGATCCTTGTGATCATTGGTCTGGTATTGGGGGTATTGTACTTGCTATTCAATATTTACCAGCTATGGGCCATGGGTGGATGGGAAGAGGCCATGCGCAGATCACAGGAAATGATGGAGCAATTCGGACTTGAAGAATAAACCTAAATAACAAACCATATGAACCAACAATCACTCCCCGGGGCCAGTAACGCCCTTACTATGGGAATCTTATCGGTAGTATTGACCTTGCTTTGCTGCGGGCCTTTTGGAATAATTTTTACCATCATAGGGCTTAATAGTGCAGGAAAAGCAGAACGACTTTACAATGAAAACCCGGGTATGTACACGGGCTATGAGAATGTAAAAACAGGCAGAGTACTTTCATATGTTGGCCTGGCACTGGCCTTGTGTTATTTGCTATTTGTAATCCTATACTTTGGGGCCATTGTTGCTCTAATTACAGCAGGAGAATTTAATGACTTCTAAAAATATAAAACCCCGAGAATTCGGGGTTTTTTTATTTGCTTTTATTGATTAATTAGCTACCTCGCTCATAAATTTTAGACGATATAGTCTAAGTTCCTCATCTTCATAATCGCCATCGAATTCCTTTAAGGCTTCTTCTATATCATCAGTTTCAGCATCTAAGAAATAGTCGTGAATTTCATCTTGCTGATCTTCATCCAGGATCTCATCGATCCAATATCCAATGTTTAGCTTGGTACCGCTAAAAACTATCTGTTCCATTTCCTTTACCAGCTCATTTATTTCCAGCCCCTTGGCGGCAGCAATATCATCTAGTGGTAATTTTCGATCTACATTCTGAATGATGTACAATTTTAATCCGGAATTGGCTCCGGTGCTTTTTACTACAAGGTCGTCTGGCCTGATTATATCATTTTCTTCCACATAAGAATGGATCATTTTTAGAAATGGAGTGCCATATTTTTTAGCTTTCCCTTCCCCTACTCCATGTATGGTGATCATCTCTTCCATACTTACCGGATATTTTAAAGCCATATCTTCTAGAGAAGGATCCTGAAAAACCACGAAAGGTGGAACGTCCAGATTTTTTGCTTCTCTTTTTCTCAGATCTTTTAGGAGTTTTAAAAGTCGCTCGTCCGCCACACCTCCCGATCTTTTGGCCGCAGAAACGATAGCGTCATTCATCTCTGCACTGTAGACATGGTCTTTGGTCATCATAAATGAAGTTGGCTGCTTTAAGAAGGTTTCTCCAGCTTCCGTCACATGAAGAATGCCATACTGCTCAATTTCTTTTTTTAGAAGGCCGGCCACCAGAGCTTGCCGTATAAGGGCCATCCAATACTCTTTAGGTCTATCTGCCCCAGATCCAAAGAACTCCTTCTCATCGGTCTTATGGGAGGCTATTAGGGCATTTGTAGCACCTATCAAGGTTTTTACTATTTCCTTGGACTTAAATTTTTCATTGGTTCCCTGTACGGCCGAGATCAATTTAACCACGTTGTTCATGGCCTCTTCTTTCTCTTTCGGGTTCCTGGCATTGTCATCCATACCTGCTCCGTCGCCATCTACCTCATCGAACTCTTCTCCAAAATAATGTAAAATGAATTTTCTTCTAGAAATGGAGGTCTCCGCATAAGCAACGATCTCTTGTAATAATGCATTACCGATCTCCTGTTCTGCCACAGGTTTCCCTGACATGAATTTTTCCAGCTTCTCAACATCTTTATAGGAGTAGAACGCAAGACAATGTCCTTCTCCTCCATCCCTGCCGGCCCTGCCTGTTTCCTGATAATAACTCTCTATACTTTTGGGAATATCATGATGGATCACAAAACGGACATCGGGTTTGTCAATACCCATTCCAAAAGCAATGGTAGCCACTACCACATCAACATCTTCCATTAAGAACATGTCTTGATACTTAGATCTGGTCTTCCCGTCAAAACCTGCGTGATAAGGCACTGCACTTACACCATTTACCTGGAGTACTTGTGCCAGTTCTTGAACCTTTTTGCGGCTCAGGCAATAGACTATTCCGGATTTGCCAGTATTTTTTTTCACAAATCGAATAATGTCCGCCTCTACATTCTTGGTCTTTGGCCGTACCTCATAGAACAAATTAGGCCTGTTGAATGATGCTTTAAATAATTTGGCATCCGTGATACCCAGATTTTTTACAATGTCTTCCTGAACTTTTGGGGTAGCAGTGGCCGTTAGACCAACGATAGGGATATTATCTCCTAATCTATTGATGATAGACCTTAAATTTCTGTATTCGGGTCGGAAATCGTGTCCCCATTCAGAGATACAATGAGCTTCATCGATAGCCACAAACGAAAGGGGAACCGATTGTAAAAATTGAATGTAATCCTCTTTTGTTAGGGATTCCGGGGCAACGTACAATAATTTGGTGATCCCATCGGAAATATCCTGTTTTACCTGTTTAACCTCCGTTTTGTTAAGTGATGAATTAAGCACATGAGCAACTCCATGGTTGGAAGAAATACCCCGAAGAGCATCTACCTGGTTTTTCATGAGGGCGATCAAAGGAGAAACTACGATGGCCGTGCCCTCCTTCATAAGTGCAGGAAGTTGATAGCACAGTGATTTACCGCCGCCTGTGGGCATTATTACAAAAGTGTTGTTA
>NZ_CAMYKH010000040.1 GCF_947258935.1 uncultured Muriicola sp. | reverse complement strand
ATAATTTCAGGTCAATGATGTTGCTCCAGGCTCCGTCATCTCCATTACGCTCAGCATATTTTCCTCTTCTGCTAGTCAGGTATTCGTTACCACTGATAAAAGCATCTAAAGCTGCCCATTGTGCATCCGGAGATGTTCCATTATCAACAAGTGTAATTTCGGTTTGAGCTCTTGGAATATAGATCAGTGCATTATCACGTGAATCATCATTTAAAAGATCCCTTCCTTCCCGATAAATATAACTCACAGGCCCTGATCTTGAACCTTCATAGAACAGGCCTATTGTGGTTTTAATATCATCGTTCCAAGCCAATTCATAGGTAACATTTCCTAGCAATCTATGTCCCTGAGCGAAATCTGAACGTGTAACCGGCAGGTTGGAGTTCTTTCCATTAACCGACTGAATGTTTCGCCACTGTGAGCTGTTTTGAGAGGAAGTTCCGTCAAAAATAGCATTGGCATCTCCATACGCCCATGAAAAGCTTCCTGAGAACCCGTTAGAAAAAGGCTTGGTAATCGTAACACTAGAGTTCCAGGAATCTCCCGCACCCGTATTAGATAAAAGGTAGACTGCTCCATAAGAAGAATCTAATCTATCTCCTCTGTCATAGAATGGTCTGTTATCCGCACCATTAAGGTTGCCAACAGGGCCGCCAAGGTTAAGGTTTTGATAATAGATAGCTTCTACATTCTCGTTAAAGATCACTTCTCCAGATGCAACTAAGCCCCAGAATGGTAATTTTTGATCTAGTCCAATACTGTATTTAAATACTTGTGGAAGAGTGAAGTCTTTTGCTATCAAATCAATATTCCCGCCAGTACCCCCTGAACCGGGAGCTACATTTACAGGCTGGCTGTTGATATCAGGATTGAATCCAGGAACTGTTGTGTTGAAACTGGCAGCAAAACCACCTGTTACGCCATTGTTGTTATATGTACCTCCTGGCCATACCAATGGAAGTCTGGAAGTAAAGATCCCAAGTCCTCCTCGTATTTGAGTAGAGCGATCTCCATTTACATCCCAGTTAAATCCTACACGTGGGGAGAAGTGAGCTTTGGTATCAGGACCCTGTCCTACACGAGCTCCCTGAAGGTCTTTCCCTGCAGCTTCCAGAATACCGACTGTTCTTTCGTTGAAGTCTTCATTCACAGGACCGTCGGACCAGATAGGGAAATCGAAACGAACTCCCGCGGTGAACTTAAATCTATCTGTAACCTGCACCTCATCCTGAAAATAAAGACCTAATTGCCATATATCGAAGGCAGATGACCCAGCAGACTCATCACCAACAGTTCCGTCTCCTACCAGGGAATATCCTTTTTGGTAAAAATCAATAGGTCCATCGGTCAAAAAGTCATTGACATTATCATATGTATAATCTCCGTAGTTAAAAGCAAAGAACAAGTTCTTTACTTTGGAGTATTCGTTATGTGTACCAATGGTGATGCTATGCCTACCAGAGAAGATCTCAAAGTTATTGGTCAGGGTAAAAACATCCTGATCTAACAAGTTAGCAGTTGAGAACGGTTCTGATCCAAAGGAAATAAAACCACTGCCATCATTAATATCAACCGTTGGGAAAGGATCTCCACTGGGATCTCTGTCATCCCTAACGGATGTGTATCCTAGAACAAAGCTATTGGAAAACTTGTTTCCAGTAGTATTTAATTCTAAAGCCGTTGAGTTTGTAGTTGTGTTAAAGAACTCGGACCCATTGATAAACCCGATACTATTAAAATCGGAATTTCTGGCTTCCAGGTTTTCGCCGCCAACATAACTATGACGTAACGATAATTTGTTATTCTCATTAATGTTCCAATCTAATTTCAAGGTTAGTTTATCACTAACTAAGGTTCTTGTATTGGAAGTATATCCTCCCGGATCATAGCCATAGCTGGAAATCAAGAATTGACGTAAGCTTTCTAAGCCTGCAGCATCTGTATCCCCAATATATTGGGAAGAATTGAATGGCTGTGGTGTTTCATCGTCCTGACGCTCATAGTTCAAAAAGAGAAATAATTTATCCTTTACAAGAGGGCCTCCAAAGCGCACTCCATAAGTTTGTGCACTAAATTCGGCTAAACGTTCTCTTACGTCCCCATCTCCTACTCTGCTAGGTGGTGTTTTTCCTGCTAACTTTTCATTTCTGAAGAAGTAATAGGCAGATCCTTCCCATTCATTGGTACCAGATCTGGTGATTGCGCTAATGGCACCCCCGGCAAAACCTGCAATACGAACATCAAAAGGAGCTAACTGTACCTGAAAGGATTCGATGGCATCTACAGAGAAAGGATTTACTCCCGTTTGTCCCCCGTTAGTACCCGAACCTGCTAAACCAAATACATCGTTGTTTACAGCACCATCTATATAAATGGCATTGTAACGGTTATTCTGACCCCCTAAAGAGATGGAAAATCCATCATTTCCTTCTGTTAAGGTAGCTTGTGGCGTAATCCTAACAAAGTCTGCAAGAGACCTAGAAGCGGATGGCAAGGACTGAATCTGACGATTGCTTATGGTCGTTTCTGCTCCTGTTTTATTGGAGTTGAAAATACCCCCCTGGGAAGCAGTTACGATGATCTCATCCAGAGCTGTTGCAGCTTCTGCTAATTTAGGATTGATCCTCGAGGATTCACCCAGTTGCAGATAGATATTTTCTACTATAAATTCTTCAAATCCGATATAGGAGATAGAAATGGTATAAGGACCTCCTGGTCTCATTCCACCAATTCGATAATACCCATCAATATCAGCTGCAGCACCATATACAGACCCTGAGGGTACATGTAGTGCTACTACATTGGCTCCGGATAGCGGTTCACTGGCCGCGTCGGTAATCCTTCCTCCAATTGAGGAAGTGGTTACCCCTTGTGAAAAAGCCATTGCTGTCATCAAAAATGCGGCAAGGGCGAAGTACAGTTTTTTCATTTGTTCTCGTGTTAATTGGTTATTATTCTGTCTGTAAAAGTGCCATAATTAAAGGACTTTTACATTACGACAGTGTTAAATTAAGGTCACCAAATTTAACATAATATTTGCAATAAGAAAGTCTTAATTAAAGAACATTTCTTAATATTTATTAACGTTTAGGATCTTAAATTTTATTTCTTAAAATGTTGCAATAATTGCAATGTAGAAGTGTCGTGTTTAGCGATTTCGGAACCCTGTATGTCTTTTAGTGTAGTGGCAGCTAGTTGTTTTCCTAATTCTACCCCCCATTGGTCATAACTAAAAATATTCCAGAGTACTCCCTGAACAAAGATCTTGTGTTCATATAAGGCAATAAGCGCGCCCAGACTGGTTGGTGTCAATTTGTTGATCAGGAGGGTATTGGTAGGTTTGTTCCCTTCGAATACCTTAAAAGGTACAAGCTCTTTGATATCTTCCTCTGCCATGCCCTTGGCTTCCAGTTCTAGTCTTACCTCATCGGCTGTTTTTCCATTCATCAAAGCTTCAGTCTGGGCGAAGAAATTGGCCATAAGCTTCTGATGATGGTCTGTATTCCCATAAAGTGAGTCTTTAAAACCAATAAAGTCGGCAGGAATAAGTTTTGTACCCTGATGTATTAATTGGAAAAAAGCATGTTGGGCATTGGTGCCCGGTTCTCCCCAGATAATGGTTCCTGTCTGATAGGTAACAGGGTTGCCATTCCTGTCTGTACTTTTCCCGTTGCTTTCCATGATGCCCTGCTGAAAATAGGCTGAAAATCTACTGAGGTATTGAGTATAGGGAATAATAGCTTCTGTCTCAGCCTTGTAAAAATTGTTGTACCAGACACTTAACAAGCCCATAAGAACGGGCATGTTATCCTTGAATTCTGTATTTTTAAAGTGGCCATCCATCTCATGTGCTCCCTGAAGTAGCTCTTCAAAATGTTTTGGCCCAATTGCAAGGGCGACAGATAAACCAACGGCGCTCCAAAGGGAAAATCGTCCTCCTACCCAGTCCCACATAGGGAATACATTTTCTTCAGTGATCCCAAATTCAGCTATTTTTTCTGTATTAGTTGAGACCGCTGCAAAATGATGTGCAATATCATCAGATGATGCCTTTTGTAAGAACCAGTCTTTAATGGTCAGAGCATTAGTAAGGGTTTCCTGGGTGGTAAAGGTCTTGGAGACAATAACAAAAAGGGTGGTCTCCGGATTCAGTTCCTTTAAGATCTCCTGTACATGATCCCCGTCTATATTGCTTACAAAATGGGTTCTTAGGTGGTTTTTATAATACTTCAGCGCTTCGGTGACCATCACCGGACCAAGATCTGATCCGCCAATACCAATATTCACTACATCGGTAAATGCCTTCCCGGTATACCCCTTTTTTTTGCCTGATATAACCACTTCGGAGAATTCCCTGATATGGTTTCGAACTTCATAGACCTCAGGAACAACATTGACTCCGTCAACAATAATAACATCGTCTTTCCCGGCACGTAAGGCGGTATGCAATACTGCCCTGGCTTCTGTTTCATTGATAATATCACCCTCGAAATACTTTGTAATGGCATCGGCCAGCTTCACTTCTTTGGCCAGGTCCAGGAGATGTTCCAACGTAGTATTTGTGATCCTGTTCTTGGAGAAATCGAGCAGGAAATCATTCCACTGTCTGGTAAATAAAGTAGCCCTTTTTGGATCCTTTTTAAAAAGATCCTTTAGTTGCTTCTCTTTATTTTCGTTGTAATGCTCTGTTAGTTTTCTCCAGGCGGAGGTAGTAGTTGGATTAATGTTCTCTAAGGACATTTTAGGGATTAAGTGTTAGTAGCTTTTCTGAAGGTTCTTCCTGAAATTCTATACAATCTAATTGCGTCTTTATCGGATTCATATATTCGTAGAATGCGGGCCTTAATGCCTCAGCCAGTGGTTCGGCAGCAGGGAGTTTTTCACGAAGTGGGTCTACTTGCCTTTCGTTTCTCCAGAAACGATAGCATACATGAGGACCTCCGGTGTTCCCGGTCATTCCTATCCAGCCAATAACATCACCTTGTTTTACATATTGCCCCTTTTTTACGTTTTGAGCTTTCATATGCAAGTATTGGGTACTATAGGTACCGTTATGACGGATCTTTACATATTTCCCATTTCCCCCTCTCCTGGTAGATTCTGTGACCATTCCATCTGCAGTAGCTAAGATTGGTGTGCCAATGGGTGCAGCATAATCTGTGCCTTTATGCGGTCTTACTTTGTATCCGTAGTAACGTATCTTCCTTTTCAAATTATACCTGGAGGAAAGTCGACCAAATTTAAGAGGAGCCCTTAGAAATGTGCGGCGCAGATTGTTAGATTCGTTGTCATAATATTCCTGAATATCCAGTGAGTCATTATGATAGGAAAAAGCATAAAAGGGTTCGCCTTTATGTTCAAAATAAGCTGCTTTTATGGATCCTGCTCCGGCATATATACTGTCATTGATATACTTCTCATCAAAAATGATACGGAACTTATCTCCGGCATCGAGTTTAAAAAAATCAATGGTCCAGGCATAGATCCCGGACAATTCGTTCACCATCAGATAATCTATGTTTTGTTTCACGATGACATCAGATAAGGAACCCCCTTGCGGGATTACCCCCGATGCTTCCCGTTGCACCAATTTCACTTCTTTCCTCCCTTTGTATGCCAACACTGAATCACGGAAATCAACAATTGTGTAATTTATTGGGTCGTTCTCATAAATAAAGATCTGTGCTACCTGAGAGGTGTCCTTTGATCTGAGAATGGTATAAGGATTCCCTACACGTATCCTCCGTACATCAAAAGTGTCTTTAAATTTTTGTGTGAGCTCATAGATCTTGGGATAATCTACCTTGTTTCGGGTCATCAGGTTCCCAAAAATATCTCCCCTGCGAATAGTATCTTCCACTACATCAAACTCACTGAGGTTAAACCCGTATTTCTTTGTATGTTTTGGTATTACAACCTTTGGTACTTCAGCAAGCTTATCCAGGTTTGTTGTACTTGTTTTATCCTCTCCACAAGAAGATAAGAGAATACATGCTAAAAAGAGGCCCCAGTATTTATGCATAGTCTTATAAAACTTTTTCAGGGTTAAATAGATGGTCTACCCATTGTTTCCCCCAATTATTTAAATCTTGTTTGCTGTGCAATTTCGGAAAAAACACCACCTTTTGAAAACTTGGTGGCAGATATTCTTTCCAATTAGTTCCGCCGGTTGCTTCAATAGCTTTATCGCCCTTATTCAAATACCTGTAGGCAGATCCCATATGCATCAGTGGCCAATTTACATTGGCATTCAGGTCCATCTTTCTTAACGCATCAATTAAGGCTTTATTATTTCTGCCTTTTTCTGGTAATTTCAGGTATTTATGGTAGATGGTATTTCCTTGCACCTCTTTGGCGATACGGATAAACCTAGGAGTATATCTGTATTCGAATTGCTTAAGAGTTAATGTCTTTTCCCCAGTACTACGATCTGTTGCTCCTTTCTTCCAATAAATATGTTCATAAAGATCTTCGATGGCATTGTCTTTGGAAAACTGATCCCTTTCAGGATCATATACAAGATTTTCAAGCGGGGTGGCATAGATCTCGATCATTCGGTACTGTGCAGACTGAAATCCGCTCGATGGTAATAGGGCCATCCTATAGCGAAGGAATTGCTCACGTTCCATGCCATTGATCATGATACTAAAGGAAGAGATAAGGGCCTTGTAATAATTGTTGATCCGATTTGCTTTTTCTATAAAATGATCTACCTCTTGAGACTGGTCATCCACGATCTGTTTTTGTTCGTGAATAATGAGTTTAAAGTAAAGTTCTGTGATCTGATGATACATGATAAATATCTCCTCATCGGGGAAGTAGGTACGTGGAACCTGTAAGCTTAAAAGTGTATCCAGATGAATATAGTCCCAATAGGTAAGGTAGCGTTGGTACAATAAACCATCCAGATAAGAGCTTAGGTCCTGTCCAGAATCCTTGTATTTCTCTGCTAATTTTATGATCTGGGAATCTATCTGCTCTTTGTCTTTCATCGCTTTATTCGTCCATTATGATCTTGAACTGATGTTTTAGTCCATTATATCCATCAAGATCGGCTTTTAGCGATCCCACGGCCAGATCGGCCTTAATTCTGATCGGAATCTTATTTAGGTCATTTGAGACCCATAAGGTGAGGCTCTCCTGTTCCTTAAAAATCCGTCCAGATTGTACATAAGGCCTAAAACTGAGGCATTCTACTTTGCCAAACTTAGTTTTAAGGATCTCCTTCCCGAGATATTTCAATTTAAACTTAAAGATACCGTCATCGTCATAGAGCATATTGAGATCTATAGACTCACCTATCACCAGATCCTTAGCCTTGTAATTGTTTCGCAAATAATAAAAAGCAGAAACCAGGTCCTGAATCTCCTCTCCAAAAGTAAAATTAAACTTTTTATTGTTCTTCTTATCGTTGAGAAGGGCTTCTTTCTTTTGGTAATCGAATTTTATCTCGATATCCTTGGTATAGCCTCCTTCATCTACTTTCCGAATAAATCGGTAGGGCTTACCATTTTCCATGTCAAAATAACTTTCATAGGTATCATCTACCTTAAAAAAGATACTGGCAAATCCTGTGGTCTTTCCAATCCCTACTACATGGTACACAGGAACATCGCCTACGCTATCTGTCTTTACATGCAAGGTAGCATAGCTGGCATTTAGGAAACCGTAATGGATCCTAAATTTCAACCACTCTCCAGGTTTGAATGACTCTTGCATGCTCTGCGCATTTAAGACCCCTTGGAGAAATAGGAATAAAACGAGCGTTGTTCTTTTCATCTGAAATTTTGTTCAAAATTAGTAATTCAGCACTGATGACAATGTCGATAACGTTAATTAAACAAATTTTATTCCAAACTTGTCCATAAAAAAAAGCCCCGACAAGTGCCGGAGCTTTTTCCTAAATAACCAACCAAACTTTAAATTATGAAAAACCAATACTTAAAGTTATAAGGGAACCACCCCTTATGACAACAAATCTACTACATCTTCATGAAAATGCATTTCGTTTTAACGTAAATTTACTAGACTCTTAACAATACTTTATTAAATTGAGCCCAAATTCAGCGGTTTATTAGAGCGTACCTCTAGATTCCTGTTCTCTTTCAATAGCTTCAAAAAGAGCTTTAAAGTTTCCTTTTCCAAATGACTTGGCTCCTTTACGTTGAATGATCTCAATGAACATTGTGGGCCTGTCTAAGATAGGTTTGGTAAAGATCTGAAGTAAATATCCTTCATCATCACGGTCAATCAGGATTCCTAAATCCCTTAAGGGAGCCAGGTCCTCATCAATTTCACCTACTCTGTCTAATACATCTTCGTAATAAGAGACAGGAACAGTGAGAAATTCTACCCCGCGATCTCGCAATGAAGAGACCGTTTCAATAATGTTATCAGTAGCCATTGCCATGTGCTGAACGCCGGCCCCGTTGTAGAATTCAATATATTCTTCTATCTGCGATTTCTTTCTGCCTTCAGCGGGTTCATTGATCGGAAATTTTATCCGCCCATTCCCGTTACTCATCACCTTGCTCATTAATGCGGTATACTCCGTTGATATATCCTTATCATCAAAAGAGACCAATTGTGCAAAGCCCATTACGTGAGCATAAAATTGGCACCATTTATTCATTTCATTCCATCCCACATTCCCCACCATATGATCTATAAATTTAAGACCCACGTCCGAAGGTTTATAATGAGGATTCCAAGCCCTGTAGCCCGGCATAAATACGCCCTTGTACTTGCTTCTTTCTACAAATACATGTACTGTTTCCCCATAAGTGTGGATCCCGGATAAAACCACTTCTCCTTTCTCGTCTTCCAGTGTTTTAGGTTCAAAATATGATTCTGCACCCCGTTGTACAGTTTCCTTATAGCTTTTCCGGGCATCGTCTACCCAAAGAGCTATGGCCTTTACACCGTCACCATGCTTATCTATATGTCTGTTTATATCGCCTCCAGATTTTAATGGAGAGGTAAGTACCAATCTGATCTTGTCTTGCTCAACCACATAGGAGACCCTGTCCTTTAAGCCTGTTTCCAAACCTGCATAGGCCAGAGGCTGAAATCCCCAGGCAGACATATAATAATAGGCTGCCTGCTTGGCATTTCCCACATAAAGTTCAACATGATCTGTGCCTAATAAGGGCAAGAAATCTTCTGCAGCCAGATTCTCTTTTGGCAAGTGTAAAGAAGTGTTATCTAATGTAGCCATGATATATTTTTGAATTGATTTATTGTTAACGTGTAATAGTCCTTTCTAAATAATTTCAGGAAAGCTACCACATAGCCCTTAGGTGAGGAGTAATATCTATTCTATTGTGCAACATAATACATTCAATTACCCTACAAATATCGTAAAAAAGGAGGAAAGGAGTATCCAAATAAAGGAGTAACAGGGCATGAAAGTCTTTTCAGCAGTCTTAGAACCAATACCCTATGCTAAAGAACAGATTTCCATCATCGTTCTCAGGAGACCATGAGTAAATAATTTGTACCGGGCCGAAAAAGGATTCCCAGCCGTAACCTACTCCATAACCAGAGTAATCCGGGGCAGTAAACCATTCGCCCGTTCTAAAAATATCATCATCTACATTAGAGATATTGGCCGCAAAGAGCAGGTGGTTGTTGGGACTAAATTCGTAGTCTAGTCTGGCATAGGCTTTTACATAACTATTTCCGGGCAAGCTTATAAAATCGTACCCCAGAAAGGGCTCAAAATTATTTAGGGGATAATTCCCATATCCCCCCAAAACAAAATCAAAGGCCGCTACTCTGGATGTACCTAGTTTAAATCCGCCCGATGTCTCTATATTGAGAGACAATTTTGGCCATAGGGGAAATGCTGTGCCAATAGTAGCCTTAGCGATTGAGAATTCTTTGAAATTGTCATTAAAGTCTGATGACCATAAATAAAAATGGAAATCTCCGTTAAAATAAATTCCTTTTGAAGGAAAATACTTATCGTCATAGGTGTCCAGGATCAGTTTCCCGTAGGTAGACAGATAATTGCTTTTCTCGAAAAAGGTAGCTGGACTTGCAGTTGGAGCAGGTTGGGTAGAATCATTGACAATTTGATTAAGTGTAGTGGTACTGTATTTCAACAACTTATGCTCTGCACCAACTATGAAGGCAAATTCTTCCTTGATCACTGTTTGGAGGTAAAACTGATTCGTAAAATCGGATACATCCAAATTTATGTTTTTCACATTGCTATTTACCGGGATCTCAAAATTAGACTGCAATACCAGACCGTAGTCTACCTCCTTAACAAACTCATAAAACCTGGAATTAATTCCAAAACTCCAGTAAAATCCTCTGTCTACATAGTATTCAAAATTATAGCGAACATTATCCCCAAGTATGAGATCCAAGGAAGCAACATCATCATTCATCAGCACGTTCTTCTTGGTGAGATTTATCAATGCGGCACTCTTGTATAAATTGTCATAATGGGCCGCGATCCTAAGGAAGGACTTGTCCATATTTTCTACAAGGTTCATTGTTAGATCCTGCCCAAGGCCATTAGAAGTTAATTCATAGCGAATGGTATTAAAGTTCCCCGTAGCCACTAAATTATTGATCCCCTGTTGCAGTTTGGCAAAACTCAACTTCTCATTGAGGTTAATACGTAATTTACCCTTAACATAACTCCTTGAAAAATTATCATTGCCATTGATTATGAGCCTGTTTACAATGAGTGAATCTACCTGAACAATATTAGGTTTCTTAATGAAAGGTTTCATTTGTTGGGACGCAAGAGATTTCAATGCTTCTACATGTTCCTTTGCCGCGGCATTTCCTGTATCGATTATAGTATTCTTAAGTTCAAAATCAATCACCGAAAATTTATCCATTTCTGGTTTAATATAGATATCGGTAAGTGCAGACTTTCGCTGCATATCTTTTATGGTCCTGAAATTATTGATCTGTAATAAGATCTCCGTTGCAGACATAAGTGATGCCCTGTCTCTTAGGCCATGTTGTACATCTACACCAATAACGAAATCTGCCCCCATGGCGCGAAGTTCTTCCACCGGATAATTGTTTAGGACACCCCCATCTATCAATACTTGTCCTTCCACTTCAGAAGGCTGAAACAGGGATGGGAACGTACCACTTGCGAGGATCGCCTCAGGGAGATAGCCTTTATTCAGCATCACTTCTTTCCCAGTCTCAACATTGGTAGCAATACAGAAAAAAGGAATAGGAAGCTCACTAAAATCACGAACGTCCCTTTCATTGAAAAGTAATTGTACCAAGGCATTATAAATATTCTGCCCGCTCGAAAGTCCCTGCGGGAAAGACAATTTAAAATCATTGAAAGGCAGAGTGAGGGCGTACCGTTCAGAATCTTCTTTTTCATAAAAGGTCTTCGCATTTCGCGGAAGGTTATCCTGAATAAGATTCGTTAAGTTGGTGTTCCTGAAAATGGAGTCGAGTTGGTCTGCAGAATATCCGGAAGCATACAGGGCCCCAATAATAGCCCCCATACTGGTTCCTCCTATATAATCTATGGTAACCCCGGCCTCTTCAATTGCCTTTAAAGCGCCAATATGCGCCAATCCTTTGGCTCCTCCTCCACTTAAGACCAATCCTACCTTTGGAGGAACTTGTTCTGGTTCTGTTTGACCTAAAGACTGAAAGCAGATCGCAAGAACGGTTAGAAAAAGGAAACATCTACCCATTCAGTGAAGATAGAAGATTAATGAAAGTTTTCATATATTTTCTTTGCTTTAGACCAGCCTACCACTTCACTAAGATCTTCCAGTGAAGCTTCTTTGATCCTTTTAACCGATTTAAATTTCTTTAGTATTTGCTCAGTTGTTTTGTCACCAATACCATCAATACCTTCCAAGACCGAGTCGAAAGCGTTCTTGCTTCGCTTATTTCTGTGAAAGTTTATCCCAAACCTATGGGCCTCATTTCGCAATTGCTGAATGATCTTTAAGGACTCCGATTTTTTATCCAGATAGAGGGGTATTGGATCATCAGGGAAATAGATCTCTTCCAATCTTTTTGCAATTCCAATGATGGCGATCTTACCACGTAAGTTTAATGCTTCCAGACTTTTCAGTGCAGATGACAACTGACCCTTACCACCGTCTATTACAATAAGCTGCGGTAGGGATGCTTTCTCTTCCTGCAGTCTTTTATAACGACGAAATACCACCTCTTCCATAGAGGCATAATCATCCGGACCTTCTACAGTTTTTATATTAAAGTGCCTGTATTCCTTCTTTACTGGTTTTCCATTCCTGAAAACCACACAGGCTGCTACAGGATTGGTCCCCTGAATATTAGAATTGTCAAAACACTCAATATGTCTTGGCTCTTTGGAGAGGCGCAGATCTTTTTTCATCTGTGCCATGATCCTGTTCACGTGCCGATCCGGATCTGTGATCCTGGTTTGTTTAAAGCGTTCCTGTCTGTAAAATTTGGCGTTTCGCTCAGAAAGTTCAAGGATCTTTTTTTTATCTCCTAATCTGGGAACGGTGAGTTTAAGATCCTCTGGCAATGTTACTGTGAAAGGCAAATAAAGTTCCTTCGATTGCGAATGAAATCGTTGTCTGATCTCAATGATCGCCAGTTGCAAGAGATCCTTGTCTGCTTCTTCCAATTTTTTCTTGATCTCCATGGTGTGAGAACGGATAATAGACCCGTGAGAGAGTTGCAGGAAGTTGATATAGGCATAGGCATCATCTGAAATGATGCTGAACACATCTACATTATTGATCTTTGGATTTACGATGGTAGATTTCACCTGATAGTTTTCCAACACTTCAATTTTGTTCTTGATCATTTCTGCAGCTTCAAAATGCATGTCTGCCGCCAGCGCTTTCATCTCCTTTTTAAAATAATGAAGTGAGGTTTTAAAATTTCCCTTGATGATATCCCTTATGTCATCTATCTGTTGATGATACTCCTTCTCTGATTGAAGTCCTTCACAGGGACCCTTGCAATTTCCCAGATGGTATTCCAAACATACTTTGTATTTCCCGGCTTCGATTTTTTCTTCCGAAAGATCATAATTACAAGTACGTAAAGGATACACGCTTTTTATAAGGTCTAAGAGCGTCTTTACAGTTTTCATGCTGGTATAAGGTCCATAGTACTCAGAACCATCCTTGATCAATTTTCGTGTAGGGAAGATCCTGGGAAAGCGTTCTTTTTTAATGCAGATCCATGGATACGATTTATCATCCTTCAGTAAGACATTATAACGAGGCTGGTATTTTTTAATAAAATTGTTCTCCAACAATAAAGCATCAGACTCCGTAGGTACCACAATGTGCTTTATGGCTTGTATCTTCTTAACCATTACCCGCGTCTTCCCATTTTCATGGGTCTTGGTAAAATAGGAAGTAACTCTTTTCTTAAGATTTTTTGCTTTCCCTACATATAGAATTTTCCCCTCCTTATCATAGAATTGGTAAACCCCCGGAGATTGGGGTAGAGTGTTTAATTGAAGTTCAACTGATACTTCTGACATTGAGAAAATTGGAGACGATGTATTACAAAGATAATTTAGCAAAATCATTTATGGCATGAAAAAGGCAATCCAATTTATTTGCCTTTAACTATTTCGTTTTCAGTGTATTAAAATTTCATAGTTATTGCTCGTGTTAATTTTTTTATAAAAATGTGTAGTTTGTCGGAAAAATTGCACCTTTCATAGAGCGTATGTCACTTTTTTGTTTATTTTTAGCGCTAAGAAAAAAAGAGCAAATGGATAATTATCTGATTACGTTGGGAATGTACCTTATTTTAATGCTCTTCTTCAAGATTTATTTTGCTGTTTTCACTAAAGACTGAACTTCATTTTTTACCCACCTTTAAGGATAGTTCGGCCGTATGCTTAAAAAAGAACTCCGAACAAAATATCTGGATTTAAGAAATTACACATCTGAAGAAGATGTTTATAACGCCAGCCTCACCATTGCCAATAACTTGCTGTCACTACCTATCTGGAAACACACCTATTACCATATATTTCTTCATAGTACTTCTAAAAAAGAGCTTAACACCAGTCTAATTATTACCCTCCTGCAGGGAAAAGATAAGGAGATCGTAGTTCCAAGAATGGCAAAGGGAAACACCTTAGAACATTTTCTTTTAACAGATAATACACTTCTGAAACCCAATTCGTGGGATATTCCGGAACCTGTTGACGGGATTCAAGTTATGCCCGTTAAGCTTGATGTGATCTTTGTCCCTCTCTTGGCATTTGATCTAAAAGGGCACAGGGTTGGTTATGGAAAAGGGTATTACGATCTGTTTCTGAGCCAATGCAAGCCAGATGCCGTAAAAATAGGATTGAGCATTTTTGAAGCTGAAAAGAATATTTCAGATTTAGGTGCTCAAGACATTCCTCTGGACTACTGTGTGTCGCCTACTACTACTTATACATTCTGATCTGTCTCTTCAACTTCCTCGTTCTTTTTGGCAAAGGCTTTTTTGTTGAATACAATTAGGATGCCTACTCCTGTACTAATAGCTGTATCTGCTATATTGAATACTGGTTCAAAGAAGCGGAAAGAATTTCCCCCAACCATAGGGACCCACTCGGGCCAGGTCGTATCTATCAAGGGAAAATAAAGCATATCTACCACCTTTCCATAAAATAGGCCACCATAGGGATCATTCGTAAAGAGGGTAGCCACAGTATTATAACTGTCATTAAAAAGAAGCCCGTAGAACAGGGAGTCCACAATGTTACCAATAGCGCCTGCGAAAATAAGAGACACTGCTATGACCAGTGTTTTGGAAGCTTCCTTCCGAATACTATCCCATAACCAGTACCCAATACCTGCTATGGCGAAAAGACGGAATATGGTAAGCACCAACTTCCCGGCACTGTCGGATATTGGTAATATATCACTAAGTTTTGTGCCCCATGCAGCTCCCTCATTCTCAATAAACAAGATCTTGAACCAATTAAAAACATCGACCGACTCACCGAGTATAAAATGTGTTTTTATATAGACCTTACTGATCTGATCGATCAATAAAATAATAAAAATTAGGGCAATAGATTTCTTTAAATTCATAAGTGTTCGTATGCTGGGGCAAAAATAAGTATTATTAGACATTCTAATGAAGACCTGTCTTTTTCTAATATTATTAAAACTACTTGGCTTGTGTTATAGTGATATTACCCGTGGTTGATGTGAGGTTGAATAGTTCATTTCCTTTGGGGATATGTTCTTTAGAAATGCTGCCGTACTTGGACAAGGCCTTTACCGTTCCACTAGCAATTATTAGTGAGATAGGACCGCTCTGGGTGGTTGCACTTACTTTCTGCCCCCCTTCTCTGATAGTGCACTTCCCATCGTTCAACACCACTCTCAGGTCTTTGTAATTTCCTTCCACCATCACATTAGAACTGCTACCGTAGAGATAGACTTCCTTGTTCTCAGGGACCCTGATATAAAGCGAAATAGAGACTACTTTATGTGCACTGAGCTTGTCATTCGGATCATTAAAATAGGGTTGAAACTTCCCGGCTACAAAGAGGGTTTTGCCATTTTCGGTGATCTCCAATGCAAGATCTTTTTGATATTCTCCCTCTATGGACGCCTCAAGTACCAAAGCCTCTTCTTGTGAGGTTTCCACCTTTACATCGAAAAAAAGATTCGTGTCTATCTGTATAGACGTAACATCGGGATTCAGAAATAGCTTTTTAACAGTTTTTTGCCCAAACCCCTGGTTTACTGCCAGTAAAGAAAAAAGAAAAAATGCAAAGTACCTCACGTTACGATTGTGTGAACGTCCCTTTACAGGACGTTGTTCCTTATTATTGCATGTTCTTTGCCTCAATACTCAGCGTAGCATGCGGAACCAGTTTCAAACGCTCTTTGTTGATCAATTTGCTGGTAACCCTGCAGATTCCATAGGTCTTATTTTCAATGCGCAACAAGGCATTCTTTAAGTCCCTGATAAATTTTTCCTGCCGTATGGCCAGCTGGGTATTAGCTTCCCGGCTCATGGTTTCAGACCCTTCTTCAAATGCCTTAAAGGTTGGCGAAGTATCATCTGTACCATTGTTTCCATCGTTCATATAAGAGCTTCTTAATAAGTCCAAATGACCTTTAGCTTTTACTATTTTTTCCTCGATCAAAACGCGGAATTCTTCTAATTCTTTATCAGAGTATCTAACTTTTATATCTTGTCCCATAATTTCTAGTGTTTTTGGATCAACAATTTTGTATTTACCTCATCGAAAACGATTTCAGTCCCTATTTCCAGCTGCTCTTCCAGAACAAGGTCTGCGGTTAGGGTTTCCGTTTTAATATATTGCATGTTACTTTCGATCGCTTTCTCAACAAAACCGTCTTTAAGTACTTTAATATCAATTTTATCGGTCACTTCAAAACCAGATTCTTTTCGTAGATTCTGGATGCGATTGACCAATTCTCTGGCAATGCCTTCTTGTTTAAGATCTTCATTGATGGTAACATCCAAAGCCACTGTTAGGCCTCCGGCACTTGCTACCAACCATCCTTCGATGTCTTCAGAGCTTATCTCTACCTCTCCTAACTGTAATATAATACTTTTATTTTCTATCTCAAGGGATATTTCGCCTTCCCGCTCAATTTTTTGGATATCTTCTTGATTAAACTTCCCAACCGCCTGTGCGATCTTTTTCATATCCTTCCCAAAACGAGGGCCTAAAACCTTAAAGTTGGGTTTTATCTTTTTAACCAAAATCCCTGAGGCATCATCCAGAAGTTCTATCTCTTTTACATTTACTTCTGTCATTATGAGTTCGGCAACTGCTTCTATCTCTCTGCGTTGTGCATCATCTAGTATGGGGATCATTACTCTTTGAAGAGGCTGACGTACTTTGATCTTTTCTTTTTGACGTATAGATAGCACCAGAGAAGAAATGGTCTGCGCCTTTTCCATCTTACTTTCTAACGCCTTATTCACAATAGCCGCATCATAGGCTGGGAAATCGGAAAGATGAACACTCTCCATCGCATGTATTTTTGTGTTGCGGGTTAGATCTACATATAAGCGTTCCATGAAAAAGGGTGCTATAGGTGCAGATAATCTGGCTATAGTAAGTAAACAGGTATGCAGGGTCTGATAGGCCGATATTTTGTCTTGCTGATAGTCGCCTTTCCAAAAACGTCTGCGGCATAATCGAACGTACCAGTTGCTCAGATTTTCCTGAACATAGTCCGATATAGCTCTTGCAGCTTTGGTAGGTTCATAGTCTGCGTATGACTCATCTACCGTTTTTATCAGTGAATGAAGTTCAGAAAGGATCCATTGATCTATTTCCGGACGTTCTTTTAGCGGTATTTCAGACTCGTCATAAGTAAACTCATCAATGTTCGCGTAAAGGGCAAAAAAAGAATAGGTGTTATAAAGGGTCCCGAAGAATTTTCGTTTTACTTCCAGGATCCCATCCATATCAAACTTCAGGTTATCCCATGGGTTTGCATTGGAGATCAAATACCAACGAGTGGCATCCGGACCATGTTCTTTTATGGTCTCAAAAGGATCTGCGGCATTTCCCAGTCGCTTAGACATTTTCTTGCCATCTTTATCCAGGACCAGTCCATTGGAAACCACATTCTTATATGCCACGGAATCAAATACCATAGTTGCTATGGCATGCAGCGTATAGAACCACCCTCTGGTCTGATCAACTCCTTCGGCTATAAAGTCGGCCGGAAAGGTCTTTCCTTCATCTATAAGGTCCTTATTCTCAAAGGGGTAATGCCATTGGGCATAGGGCATGGAGCCACTGTCGAACCAAACATCAATAAGGTCCGATTCTCGTTTCATCGGCTTTCCGGAAGGGGAAACAAGCACAATAGCATCTACAACATTCTTATGCAGGTCTATTTTATCATAATTGGCTTCGTCCATATTCCCTGCCTCAAATTCTGCAAATATATCTTCTGTCATTACCCCAGCGGAAACGGCCTTGGATATCTCACTTTTAAGCTGGGTTAAAGAGCCTATTATCACTTCCTCTGTTCCATCTTCAGTGCGCCAGATAGAATTCCCAAATCTTCCATCACCGGTAGCCTTTGGCTTCCAGTTGATTGTTTGATTAAGTTGGAACATTCTGTCTTTGATATCGGTAACCTTGATAAACCAGGAATCCATAGGGTAATACAAAATAGGTTTATCTGTCCGCCAGCAATTAGGATAGCTATGAAGGTATTTTTCTACTTTGAAAGCTTTATTCTCCTCCTTTAGTCTGATGGCTATTTCAACATCTACCGATCTTTCCGGGGCTTCTCCTTCTTCATAGTATTCGTTCTTTACATACTTCCCGGCCAGTTCCTTCATTTCTGGTCTGAACTTTCCCTGCAAATCTACTAGGGGAACCGGATTTTGATATGTATCTAGCACCAACATGGGAGGCACCTCCGGTTTAGCCTGTTTTGCTACCATAGCATCATCTGCTCCAAAAGTAGGTGCAGTATGCACTATACCTGTTCCATCCTCAGTGGTTACAAAATCGCCCGCTATAACTCTGAAAGCATTTTGCGGATTTTCGTAAGGAAGTGCATACGGCAATAACTGCTCATAGCGAATACCTACTAATTCCTTGCCCTTCATTTCAAGCACTACCGTGAAGGGAATTTTTTTATCGTCTTTTTTATACTGACTAAGTTCTCCCTCGGAGGAGACTTCCTCGTATTTTCCTTTGAATTGATCTCCTACAAGTGCTTTTGCCAGGATGACATTCATTGGTTCAAAGGTGTATTGATTGAATGTCTTTACAAGGACATAATCTATCTTAGTGCCAACGGTTAATGCAGTATTAGAGGGAAGTGTCCAGGGAGTAGTTGTCCAGGCCAACAGGAAAATATCGCCCTCTACCTCTTTTAAAATTGATGGTTGACTTTCTCTCTTAATCTTGAACTGTGCTGTAACGGTGGTGTCTGTAATATCCTGATAGGTTCCGGGCTGATTCAACTCATGAGAACTTAATCCTGTCCCTGCTTTGGGAGAGTATGGCTGAATGGTATAGCCCTTATACAATAGTCCTTTATCATATATCTGTTTCAGAAGCCACCAAACAGACTCCATGTATTTGGATTTATAGGTGATATACGGATCTTCCATATCTACCCAGTACCCGATCTTCTCGGTCATGGAATTCCAGACATCGGTATACCTCATCACCGCCTTTTTACAAGCCGTATTGTAATCTTCAATACTGATCTTAACACCTATATCTTCTTTGGTTATCCCCAGTTCTTTCTCAACGCCCAATTCTATTGGGAGACCATGTGTGTCCCAGCCGGCCTTTCGTTTTACCTGATACCCTTTCATGGTCTTATACCTGGGAAAAATATCCTTGATTGTACGGGCCATTACATGGTGTATACCCGGCATACCATTTGCTGAGGGCGGACCTTCATAAAAGACATAGTTGGGTTTTCCTTCTCTGGTGGAAATGCTTTTTTCAAAAATCTCATGGGTATTCCAAAATTGGAGGATCTCCTCTCCAATATTTGATAAATCCAATCCTTTGTATTCCTGAAATTTCATATCGCCTTTCCTTTGACCTATTTAAAGGTGGCAAAATTAGTGAATTTTAGCTTAAAACTTAATGAAAGGAGTACAAAAAAAGGCCCTTTAAAGGGCCTTTTACTTTGGCGTGAGTACTTATTATTTGGTTCCGGTTATGGTAACATTGGCACTTATTTGAAGTGCCGAAGTAACGCTAATGGAGCCTAAATTAACTCCGGTAGTGGATTCAGCCTCCAATAGGGTATTAAAATAAAATACATCTCCATCCTGGTTGTAAGAAGCAAAGACCAATTCGTAGTTTCCTTCTTCAAGGAAACTAAGATTATAGGAGCCATTTAATGAACTAACTACAGAACTAGTTATTGCGTTCTTAAAAGTAATATTGCTTTCCCCCTGCCCGGCGGTCTCAGTTTCGGCATTAAAAGTACCTGCTTCATAAGCATAAACCACAATCCTATCTGAGGTATTCTGAGCATCATTGGCCGTACCTGTGATCCTTCCGGTGGTTTCTTCATTTACTGTTCTGATACCAGCCGAAAGTTCGGACATGGATACAAATTCAAAATCTGACCCCATGGTTCCTTGCTCTTCTTTAATAGTCTTTCGAAGATCAAAGTCGATGATCACCTCGTTCACATTGGAGGCAAATACTTCAAATGAATCTGTCACAGATATACGGTTTGTCATAGCAGTTATCTGATCCTTTGCACCATTGGCCATAGCCACATAGCATCCAGGTGATGCCCCATTCGCATCGCTCTCAAAATCGAGTATCAATTCAATGTTAGAATAAGATCTGGCTGCCAGATCAAGGTTTCCCAAAGTAGCGGTTTGGCCATTTACCAAAGCAGCCAAGTCTACAGTAGTGGTTGTAAAACCTTCAAGTGAATTTCCGTCTACTTTCACATCCGTGATTGTAACAAAAACACCCTCTACATTGGCATAGTCTATAGGTGCATCAGTGATTTTAAAGGTGGTATTATAGGATTCCCCTGTCATATCCGCCTCATTGTCATCCTTACTACAGGAAACTGTTAAAAGAATTGTTGCTAAAACTAAAGTTGAAGTTCTAAAAAAATGTTTCATAAAGTTAAAATTTATATTTGGGTTAAACTTTCGTCATACAACAATGCTTACGGAATTTACCCCCCTAAGAGATTGTTAAAATTTGTAGAAATTCGTTAAAATGCATGGCCGAAAAGACCCGTTTTAGGGCGATTATAGCTCCTATATCACTGATATTCAGATCAGAAACCGCCTTTGTTTTTACGAGAAATAAAATTTAAAAAAAGTGGAGTTTTTAGGTCTTGTAGTTAGAATTTATAGCCTAATCCTAAAATAAGATTAGTTCCCGGGGCGGCAATTCCTGAAGAATACGATCTATAACGTTGATCTGTAATATTTTCTAAGGTAAGAGAAGATGTAAGTTTTTCACTCAGCTTAAACTGAGAACGAAGATTAAGTGTATACCAGGAAGGAGCATAGGGATCGCCGTTGGCATTCAGGTCATAGAGATAGTCTTTGCTCCTTTCCGTTAAGGCAAGGTTGTCATACGAGATCTCTCCATTATAGTTGAGAAAAAGATCCGTTTTTAGTCTTGGTAGTATCCATATTAAATGAAGGTCCCCAAATGTAGGCGCTGCATGCCTGGCGGCCGATTCTTCCCCACTATCGTCCTCTTCAATACCTTCTGTAATGGTTAGGTTCGTAGTAAGTTGCAGTTCATTGGTCAGGAATACCTCAGCCCCAAATTCAAACCCATAGACATAAGCCTTAGCGGCATTCTGAATGGCCTGTACATTACTTAGTTCCCCATTATACAAGATCTCACTCTCTCCGTTAAATGTAAAATCTCTCCTGACCAGGGCATCTACCAGGTAGGTATAGAATGCGGCAGCCCTAATCACTGCCTTATCCTTAAAGTTCTTTTTTATTCCTGCTTCAATATTGTAAGCATACTCTGGTTCTAATTGCGGGTTGGGAACTACCACTGAACCCGGTTCTGAATCGAAAACCTTACCAATATCATCTATATTAGGTGCCCTGAACCCCGTGGATCCATTTAAAGTAAATTGCAGCGATTGATTGGGAAACCAGCTTAGTCCCAGACTCCCGGTTAATGCACCGTTGTTTAAATTGGCTTCGTCAAAGGGAAATGGATAATATGTAGTGTCAAAAACAGCATCTATCCATACATGGCTATAGCGTATTCCCGATAGTAAGGTTAAATTTGGCTTGGCTTTATACTCCGCATTGACATAGCCTGCCAGGGTTTGCCAACTTGAGTTATCCGGGTAGCGGGAAGCTGCACTGGTTTGCGAACCTGTTTCAATATTCTCTTGGCTCCCCACAGAATTAACCTTGTTATAAATATATTCTCCTCCATAGTAAAGCCGGAGGTTACCCATTCTTTTATTCTCAAAATCTATATTGGCAGAGAACACATCCACATTTTCTTTTGTTTTGTTTAGGATAGGATCCTGAAAATCACGGTCGTTCCTGCTTTCCTCAAAAAACTGATAAGCTGTGGTAAGTTTTACCCCATCATAAAATTTGCTGCGGGCATTATTAAAGATCTGAAGATTTCCCATAAACCATTTTTGAGGACCGTAGTACCATTCAGCAGACTGCAATCCTGACTCATCACTGTTTGGTCTAATTAATCGGTCGTATCTGGAATATGAAGAAGTTTCTGAAAAATAAAGTCCGAGATCGTATTGCCAATTATTAGAAGGTTTATAAGATATCTTTTGTAAAAGATTGATCTGGTCGTAAGCTGTTGGCACTTGCTTCCTAGGATTTTCATTGATAACTAATACATCTGTATCATTCTGTCGATTTACCAGAGTATTTCTCAAATACCGATCTGGACCATGACTCCCCATCTTGAGGTCATCAAAGTTATTATAGGTAACACTACTTAAAAATGCCCATTTTTCTGAGGCAATATTGATATCGGCATGGTAGGTGTTTTCTGTATTGGCAGAGGCATAACGGCCATTAATATTCCCTGAGATTACAACAGAATCTCTAAGTATAAAATTAGGTTGGAGGGTTAGAAAATTCATAACCCCTCCTATGGCATCACTTCCGTAGATTACAGATCCCGGACCAAAGATTACTTCTGTGTTTTTTATCGTAAAAGGATCTATTGAAATGACATTTTGGATATTCCCGCCTCTAAAAATGGCATTGTTCATTCGTACTCCATCAACAGATAATACCAGCCTATTTGTCGCAAATCCCCGGATCATAGGGCTCCCCCCGCCAAGCTGACTTTTCTGAACAAATACCTGCCCACTGTTTTGTAAAAGATCGGCTGCAGTCTGAGGGTTGGTAAACGCAATAGTTTGTGCGCTGATGGATGAGATCTTCTGAGGAATATCTTTTTTCTGCTGTTCCCATTTAGAGATAGACATTACTACCTCATCTAACTGTTCTGTTTGGGGCATCAGAAAAATTCGTTTCCCCCGCTTAAGAAGTTGATTCTTGGTAACCGATCTTGCCTGATAACCGATATGACTAATTGTAATGCGTTCTGTTCCATTGAATTTTGAAAGATCACAGACTCCATCAAAATCGGTCAAGGCAGTTCTCGACTTATTTGAATTATAGAGCACTGCATTGACAATGGGCTGTCTTGAGTCCGCATCCAATACCGTTATTTCTTGTGACAATCCACCAGAAACAATAAATAAACATCCTAAAAAGAAAAATAAGCGCATGCTTAGTTAAAAACTTCGTTCAATACTGCCAGGGACCTGGGTTTTCTAAAACCGTGCAAATGTAATTCAAAATAAAGGACAATCTTTTGTAACAGTGCTTGTCTCTCTTCTTTCCCCATCCTGATCGTATGGATTGCATCAAAATTTATGCCTAACAGGGCTGTAAAATGGTCTAATTCATCGCCTGTTAACATTGGATTTAGTCCGGGACGAGGAATAAACCTTCCATCCTGCAAATCGAAGTAGGCAGATCTTCCGGTAGTAATTTCTGGGTAAAAGCCAAAATACTTCGTAATTTCCAGCAAGAAATACAGATGAAAATTGGCTATCTGATCATGAGTATCCAGCCATTGGAAGGCTGCTTCCAAAAAACTAAATAAGCCTTCATTCTTTTCTTCTTCATAGATACTATTCCCTAACATCTCCGACAGAAAAAAAGCAACGGCATTCTTGGTAACATTGGTATGCAATGTTTGATAAGCATAGATGCTTTTCACTTCCTGCAAACGCTCCATAGTACCCTTGTTCCTGTGTATTGCCACTATCTCCAATTGCATCAAAGGTTGGAAATAGGCCACTTTAAGCTTTCCCTTCCTAGATCCCATTATACCTTTTAGCAGGTAGGTTTTAAGTCCGTCAGATTCGGTAAATGCCTTTACGATCACGCTTGTATCCCCATATTTAAGTGAAGATAGTACAATGGCCCTGGTAGTTACGCGCATAGGTCCTTGGTTGGGATATAAAGATAGTAAAAAGCCCCCTGAGAAATGCTCAGAGGGCTTTGATGATTTATTGAATGACTCTTAAATAACTCCTTGGGCTAACATGGCATCTGCCACTTTTACAAAGCCGGCAATATTTGCTCCTTTTACATAGTTGCAATAACCATCTTTATCTTTTCCATACTCAATACAAGAGTCGTGTATATCTTCCATGATCCCTTTTAAACGCTCGTCTACTTCTTCGCGTGTCCAACTGATACGCAAAGAGTTTTGCGACATTTCCAGACCAGAGGTTGCAACCCCACCTGCATTCGATGCTTTTCCGGGTGCAAATAAGATTTTAGCTTCGTGAAAAGCATGGATAGCATCTGGCATAGAAGGCATATTGGCCCCTTCGGCCACACAAATACATCCATTCTTTATCAAGGCTTTTGCCCCATGCCCATCTAATTCATTCTGAGTGGCACATGGTAAGGCAATATCACATACCACATCCCATGGAGTTTTGCCTTTATGGTAACTGGCCGACTTGTATTTGCTTACGTATTCTGAGATACGACCTCTTTTATTATTCTTCAGGTCCATTACAAAGGCCAATTTTTCATCTGTGATTCCGTCCTTATCGTGGATGTAGCCTCCTGAATCTGATAATGTAACTACTTTACCTCCCAGGTGAATGACCTTCTCAGCAGCGAATTGTGCTACGTTCCCAGACCCCGAGATGACCACCGTTTTTCCTTTTATATCTTTGTTTATGGTCTTTAACATGCTCTGGGCAAAATATACCGTTCCATAGCCAGTTGCTTCCGGTCTGATCTTGGATCCACCCCAGGAAAGTCCTTTTCCGGTCAATACCCCGGTAAACTCATTTCTGATCTTTTTATACATCCCAAACAAGAACCCTATCTCACGGGCACCTACACCAATATCTCCAGCAGGTACATCCGTATTGGGACCAATATGCCGGCAAAGTTCCAACATAAAGGCATGGCAAAAACGCATAACCTCATCATCCGATTTTCCTTTTGGATCAAAATCGGATCCACCTTTACCACCGCCCATAGGCAGGGTGGTTAAACTGTTCTTGAACACTTGTTCAAAGGCAAGGAATTTAAGGATGCTCGCATTAACACTAGGATGGAAGCGCAACCCACCTTTATAAGGTCCTATAGCCGAGTTCATTTGAATACGATATCCGCGATTAACATGTATCTCACCATCATCATCTACCCAGGCAACTCTGAATGAAAGCAGGCGCTCAGGTTCTACCATTCTCAGCAAGATGTTCTTGCCATTGTAAATTTCATGTTTGGCGATGTACGGGATCACAGTTTCTGCTACTTCCTGTACTGCCTGGATAAATTCGGGTTCATGACCATTTCTCACCGTCACTTCATCCATGAAGGCTTTGATTTTTGCTTCCATATATTCTTAATTAATTTAGGCTGTTATTAAATTATCAATATTCCGGCAAAATTATGGTATTTAAATAATTTAATGGTCTTTTTTTGGCAATTTGATAAAATACTTACCCTATGGCCTGTTCAAGATCCGCAATTAGGTCATTTACATCTTCTATCCCAACGCTCAGCCGGATAAGAGAATCTACCACGCCGCTCTTTTCACGCTCCACTTTTGGGATACTGGCGTGGGTCATACTGGCAGGATGCCCCGCAAGACTTTCTACACCTCCCAGCGATTCTGCCAAGGTAAAGACCTGTAGTTTTTCAACAATATGGACTGCTTCCTTGAAGTTACTGCCTTTGGGAATAAAGGAGATCATACCACCAAAATCACTCATCTGACTTTTAGCCACCTCATGGTTGGGGTGTTCCTCAAATCCGGGCCAGTAGACTTTCTCAATTTTCGGATGTTTCTTTAAATAATGGGCTATGGCCTCTCCATTCTCACAATGCCGTTGCATGCGCACATGTAAGGTCTTAATACCCCTTAGAACCAGGAAACTGTCCATGGGGCCGCAAACAGCCCCACTTGCATTTTGAATAAAATACAGTTTATCTGCCAATTCCTTATCGCTCACCACAAGGGCACCTACTACAACATCACTGTGCCCTCCGAGGTATTTGGTTGCAGAATGCATCACGATATCTGCACCTAACTCTAATGGCCTTTGCAGGTAGGGGGTGGCAAAAGTATTGTCTACTGCCAGGAGTAGTTTATGTTTTGCAGCCAATTGAGCTGTGGCTTTAATGTCGATCACATTCATCATAGGGTTCGTTGGCGTTTCTACCCAGAGTAATTTTGTGTTCTTGTTGATCTTTTCTTCTATCGCGGCTATTTCTCCCATTCCAATAAAGTGAAATGTGATTCCAAATTTTTCAAAGACCTGCTTAAACAGCCGGTAACTACCGCCGTAAAGATCATTGGTAGAAATAACTTCATCTCCCGGTGAAAGTAATTTTATAACGGCATCTATGGCAGCCAGGCCACTGGCAAAAGCCAGGCCGTATTGTCCGCTTTCAATACTCGCCAGGGAGCGCTCCAAAGCTGTTCTGGTAGGGTTGGCACTGCGAGAATATTCGTATCCTTTATGCCCTCCCGGAGTGGTTTGGGCATAAGTAGAGGTTTGATAAATAGGAGGCATTACGGCGCCATAAGCGGCATCGGGTTCCTGGCCTCCATGAATGGTCTTGCTGTTGAATTTTAATGGGTGTTTGCTCATGATCTTAGAATAGTTTACAAAGGTATTGTTATGATCCGGATTACCCCAATGCTTTCTCAAGGATAAAATCATTCCTCCTTTAAAAAGGAAACTCAAAGGATAAAAATGTAGTTTTGTAGTACCTATTTATATAAACGTATGAAATTTTCCCCGTTCGCCTGGATCCTCCTGATCCTTTTTATCATGACAGCATGTGAAGAAGAGACAACGCTGGTAATGGAACCAGTAATCTATAACAATTCTCCTTGTGCTACCTGTCCAAATATTTCTATTCAATATCCGAAGGCCCTGGAAGATACTAAACTTAGTAGGGCCATCAATACAGCAATAGAAGAAGAAATAATAGGCTTACTGACCTTTGCTGATAGTCTGGAAGTTACCAATATAGATGAAGCCATTACTTCCTTTACCCAAGGGTATGAAGAACTTAAAGAAGTATATCCCGATGAGACCATCCCATGGGAGGCAAATATACAGGCAGAGGTTTCTTTCGAGAATAGACAGGTGCTTTCTATAAAGTTGGATTCCTACCTTTTTACAGGAGGGGCTCATGGATATGCGGCTACGCGATTCCTGAATTTCGATATGAATAAAGGACAAGAAATAGACACTCAGGCACTTTTTAAAGACCTGCTTGCCTTTCGCTCCTATGCGGAATCTAAGTTTCGCAAACAGGAAGATATCCCTGAAATAGCACCAATCAATAGTACCGGGTTTATGTTTGAGCTAGATTCATTCTACCTGCCGGAAAATATTGGTCTTACTCCCAAAGGCATTCTTTTGCTCTACAACCAATATGAGGTGGCTTCTTATGCAGATGGTCAAATAGAACTCCTTATCCCGTTCAGAGAAGTAAAAAAATTTGTTACTCCTGGGATGAAACTATAAGATCAGGCAGAAGCCAACAGCTTTTTGTGAATGGCCTGTACTGTTCCCATGTGCAATCCCAGATGAAAGATATTAAAGGCAATGGCATCCTCTACATTGGCAAGGACCACATTGGCACTGGTAGTATAAGTATCGTATTCCTTGAAAATTCCATTTTCATAATCTTCTTTGGTCCATCCCGGTGTGGCAAGTAAGGCTTCCGCCACTTGTTGTACTTCTTTCTCAGTAACATGCTTATCTGGAAAGGTTCCCTTGCTGTACTTTTTGACCAATCCCCAGTCTAAACGTGTGTGAAGTTTGCTCAACTTGTATACCAATAATTGCTGGGTTACCAATACATGGCTAATATTCCAGAAAATGTTGTTGTTAAAGTTCTCCGGAATACTAAAAAGGTGTTCCTTAGGCGTAGTTGTAAGGATCTTATTGAAGTTGTAATGTATTTTTTCTGTAATATCGAACAGTTTTTCCATGGAGTAGTTTTATATAAAAATATAATAATTGGGTTTAAATAAGTTTCTTTGTGCGAGCATATTCTACAAGAACTCATAAACTACAGTTATGAAAGACACCATATACTACCTCAGCAGTTGTGACACCTGTAAAAGGATTCTCAAAGAACTGGCCCCAGCTAAAGAAATAGCCCTACAGGATATAAAGAGTTCTCCACTTACTATCATACAACTCGATGAGCTTAAAGCGAAAGCCGGAAGCTATGAGGCTTTGTTCAGTAAACGAGCACGACTATATAAAGAGCGCAATCTAAAGGAAAAAATACTTTCAGAAGCTGATTACCGCAGCATGCTATTAGAACATTACACTTTTTTAAAGCGACCTGTAATGGTTTTAGGTGATGAGATATTTATAGGTAATACCAAAAATGTGGTGGCCGCTGCAAAAGAAAAACTCCACCCTTGAACAAGCGAACACTGGCCATTTTGGCGGCCCTGGGGGCAACTACCATCTATGGGTTAAACCATACGATCGCTAAAGGCGTTATGCCTATGCATGTAAAACCTTTTGGTTTTATTATGATCCGTGTTCTGGGTGCAACCGCTCTTTTTTGGGGAATTTCCTTTCTGGGACCAAAAGAAAAGATCGAAAAGAAAGACTGGGGCCGACTTCTTATCTGCGCGTTGTTTGGGATGGCGATCAATATGCTGGCATTTTTTAAAGGCCTGGATCTTTCTACGCCCATCAATAGTTCTGTGTTGGTTACTACCACTCCCATTATAGTGGTGATATTATCTGCTTTTCTGATTGCGGAAAAAATACGGTTGATAAAAGGATTGGGTATCGCCATAGGACTCATTGGTGCTCTTGGGCTTATCATCTATGGACAGGAAATACGACAAGATGCCCCAAATATTCCCCTGGGAAATACCCTCTTCCTGGTTAATGCTCTATTTTTTGGACTATACCTCATCCTTACTAAGAAACTGGTAGAAAAATACCATCCCTTTACTCTAATGAAATGGCTTTTTCTGATCGGGATCTTTCTAAACCTTCCTATTGCACTCCCGGAATTCCTTGAGATCTCCTGGAGCACCCTTCCGGTTGATGTCTTGTGGAAAATAGGTTTTGTTGTCCTGGGTACAACCTTTTGCACCTATCTTTTTAACGCCTATGCGCTAACCCAGCTAAAAGCTTCCACGGTTAGTGTCTTTGTTTATATACAGCCGTTCGTGGGAATTATTTTTGCAATTCTTATGGGTAAAGATCAGTTGAGCCCTGTAAAGATCATTGCCGCCTGCTTGGTCTTTCTTGGGGTATACCTGGTAAGTAAAAAGGCTAGACCAGATCCTTTGGAAACTTCTTAAACTTTCTGGTGTCTTCTTTGGTAAGCACCCTGAAATCGCTTGCTTTTTCAGCTCCTAAAATACCCTCCAACAATGTGCCCTGAAGCGGCATAAGCTTTCGGGTTTCCCAACTCATCCAGGATCCCATAAGCTCACAACGTGCTACATTCTTTCCCTGGCCATCATAAAAATTTTGGTGAAATTCAAAGAACATCCCGTCCTCACTAAGACCTTTAACTTCTACGGAAACCTTTACAGTACTCCCTGGTAAGACTTCCTTAAAATAATACATATGCTCATAAAAGACCACCGGGCCAATGCGATGTTCAATTAGGCTTCTATGGTCAAAACCCAGCGTTGACAAATAGGACATACGGGCATGGGTCATTAAATTAGTATAGGAACTATTACCCAAATGTAAATTGGCATCAAGATCGCTCCAGCGAATTTCAAATTCTTTAAAGTAGGGCATGGTATCTTAGTTTTTTAGTCACAAAAATACTACCGTTTTAAAATTCTTGCCTATCGATTGCAAAAAATTAATCCCTATTTTTAGCCCTAAATTTTTACGCATGGAATCTAAACCCTCATTTATAAAAGAATTATCACTCCCCGCTATAGCGGCTCCAATGTTCCTTATTTCAGGGCCACAATTGGTCATAGAATGCTGCAAAAATGGGATTGTTGGCACCTTCCCCGCCCTTAACCAGCGCAGTAGTGAGGGTTTTGAAGAGTGGGTAGTGGAGATCAAGGAAGCACTGTCTGCCTATGAAAAGGAAACCGGGAAAAAGTGCGCCCCATTTGGCGTGAACCTTATTGTACACCCTACCAATCCACGTCTGGAGGCCGATCTAAAGCTTTGTATTAAACACAAAGTCCCCATCATTATTACCTCGTTAGGGGCTGTATCCCAGGTGGTGAATGCCATTCACAGTTATGGAGGTTTGGTATTTCACGATGTTATAAAAAAACGCCATGCAGAAAAAGCTGCGGAAGCTGGTGTTGACGGACTTATTTTGGTAGCGGCAGGTGCGGGTGGCCACGCCGGGACAATCAACCCCATGAGTTTAATAGCAGAGATCAAAAAGTTCTTCCATAAAACTGTGATCCTGTCTGGTTGTATTTCCACAGGACGAGATATTGCTTCGGCCATGCAAATGGGAGCCGACCTCGCCTATATGGGCACACGCTTTATCAATACCAAAGAGAGTAAGGCCCCGGAAGAATACCGGCAAATGATCATAAAGGCGGGTGCCAGTGACGTGGTCTATACGGCCGCCATCTCCGGGGTACACGCCAATTTCTTAGGAGCCAGTCTTAAGGCAGCAGGGATCACCGAAGAGGACCTAAAAAAAGACAGGAAGATAGACTTCGGGAAAGAGCTAGATACCGAGGCCAAGGCCTGGAAAACCATTTGGTCTGCCGGCCAGGGAGTTACCACTGTGGAAGATGTGTTGCCGGTGGCTGAATTGGTTGCCCATTTAAAAAAGGAATTTAAGGAGGCCATAGAAGAACAAACTAAACTCCTGCAGGCGTATCCTTAAATCTATGTTATCCTAATGCCTGAGATTATATCCTAATGCCTGAGATCACATCGAACTATAACCCGCCCCTGCTTTTTAAAAATGGCCATGTGTCTACGGTCTACTATGGGTTATTCCGTAAGATCACGGACCTGGAACAAAATCGGGAACGCCTTGAACTAGATGATGGCGATTTTATGGACCTTGACTGGAGTTTTGCAACGAGACCTGCCACAAAGGTGGTGATACTCTTGCACGGCCTAGAGGGCCATGCACAGCGTCCCTATATTACCGGGAGTGCCAAATATTTTAATAGCGAGGGCTATGATTGCTGCGCCGTTAATTTCAGGGGATGCAGCGGAGAACCCAACCGGCTATACCGGTCATACCACTCCGGGGCCACAGAGGATCTGGAAGCCGTGGTAACCCATCTGCTGGAAACTAAAAAATACACAGACCTCTATATTAAAGGGGTTAGCCTGGGTGGCAATATGGTGCTGAAATACGCAGGCGAAGGCAGGAAATTGCCCCACGAACTAAAGGGTATTGTCGCCATATCGGCACCTTGTGATCTTTACAGTTCCTTACGCGCTTTAATGAGCTGGGAGAACCTGCCCTATGCCCGCAGGTTTCGCAAGCATCTGGTGGCCAAATTAAAGGCCAAGCAACCCCAGTTCCCGGAGCTGCTACCAGATTGGGAGATCGAAAAAATTAAGACCCTAAAAGATTTTGATGATATGTATACCAGCAGGGCACATGGTTTTGCAGATGCCCTGGATTATTATGCTCAATGCAGCTCCCTTCAATTCTTACCTGAAATTAAGATTCCCAGCCTTATTATCAATGCCCAAAATGATTCCTTTTTAGGGCCGGAATGCTATCCATACCAAGATGCAGCTGCTAATGAAAATCTCTTTCTGGAGGTGCCTAATTATGGAGGTCATGTAGGCTTTTATGATGTTCAGAACATTGCATACACAGAAAAAAGAGCATTAAAATTCTTAGAGGAAAAATAAAAATGCGCTATTTTCTTATATTAGTGGTCCGAAAAACAACGAACATATGAAAAAAATACTGCTAATAGCAGCTTTGGGAAGTTTTGTGCTAAGCTGTGGCGAGAAAAAAGAAGAGAAAAAAGAAGGGTTTGAAATGAGCCGCACCAAGACGGTGGAAACTACAGCAAACACCTCTGAAGGAGTACCAGTGGATATGAACAACAAGGGAGTAGGGCCCATAACTTCTATGAGTTTTGATGCGGAGATAGATACAGAGATGGCTGCTGCCGGGGAAGCCAAGTACACCGCTATCTGTACCGCCTGCCATATGGCGGAACAGCGCATGATAGGTCCGGCACTAAAAGGAGTTTACGACCGCCGCAGTCCGGAATGGGTAATGAATATGATACTAAACCCTGATGGGATGCTGCGCGAAGACCCTATTGCAAAGGCGCTCTTAAAGGAGTATAACAATGCCATTATGCTCAACCAAAACCTAAGCCAGGAAGATGCGAGGGCAGTGGCCGAGTATTTGCGGACTTTATAGAAAATAATAAAGTATAACCGAAGTGTCCTTATCCGGGTAACATTACTGGGTAAGGGCACTTTTAGATTATATGTTTTAGTTGTACGTAATTTTGATAATATGAGTCACAGGATAGTTATAACTATCGGGATTATGGTCTTTATCATTGAGTTGATATTTATGGTTTTGTGGTTTAATCAGGCTCAACCAGAATCGGAATCCGCTCTTCCGATATTTTATGTGATTCCGATATTATTTGTAATTAATCTCCTAATAGGTTTATTATTCTATTTTATTAAAAAACCCATAGGCATCTTATTCCTGGCAAATTCAATCCTCTGTCCAATACTATTTTATGCAGCCTGGATTATGTGGTTCACCTACTGGGCCCAATAAAATTATGGTTTTATTATATTGACCAGGAGGTTATAAGAATATAAAATTACGTACAACAACGGCTATAAGTAATTAGATAAAACCGTTTATAAATTAAAATCATAACTATGAAAATAACACGCAGAGATTTCAAATTTTTCATTTTCGGTATATTGACAATGATTGTTATTGAGATACTATTTAATTGGTCTGATTTTAAGTCCGGTTTTAATGAAGGGTTAAAAGACGGCCGAGCAACATTTGGTGTCGAAAAATAATAAGAGAAAAGAACGAAATGAGTAAAATAAATAGAAGTAATTTAAACCTTGGTCTTATACTCGGGATTTTAGGTTGTATTGCCGGAATTGGACTTTTGTTTACCGATAGTTGGTTAATTGGAATCTTTGGATCTATCGCTAGTGCTGGGATAGCTTATAAAGGATATCAAGATTCTAAGGAAGTATAATCCGAAAATTGCCAAAACAGAATAAAAACAATTATTACGAACAACAGCGCCTATAACCTGCCTGCACTGCCTAAGGTAGATAAACCGGCAGGTAGATTCACCTCCGCCACAGACCTATCTCAAAATTTCATATTTTTAATTCAGGAATCTTTGTCAAGTCCTGTTTACCTATCCAAAATGAAAACTGTACTTCTTTTCTTT
>NZ_CAMYKH010000039.1 GCF_947258935.1 uncultured Muriicola sp. | reverse complement strand
TTCTGAAGTTCTGAGTTCTTCGGAGCAGGAGACGAATAAGAATAACGCCAATAACGGAATAATTAATTTTTTCATGACGCGGTTGGTTTAATAGATTCAACTGCCATCAACTCATGAATCATGAAAAAACAGTAGTCTTGTCTTAGTTAGTACTTAAAAGATAATTGAAATGGTTCTTAGATTGCTCATTCTGAGGACGAAACATAGAATATAATGTCCTAAAGTCAACTTTTTATTATCCAATGGATAAAGTCGGGATTAAGTATTGTAATGTTCCTGAGGAGATGTGATCGATTTACGTAAAATGAAAATTCTACCCCTAATTTAAGTAGTGTTTTGAAATCAACTCATATCACCTACAATATTGCCTTTAAACGCAGTAATATTGCCAGAAAAATGTTCGTGTAGTGTTCGTGTAAAATACAAAAGCCCCTAACTATCAATGTGTTAAGGGCTTATAAATGTACCTCGGGTGGGATTGCTTTCCTGCGGAAAGCTTCCCCGCTCGCTCGTTTTGAAAACCACAAAAGGAAGTATTTTGCTCCCTCCAAAAAAAGAAGCGAGCTTCATTTTTGAAGCTCGCTTATACTCCCACACTTTTGTGGTTTATCCGTACCTCGGGTGGGAATCGAACCCACACTCCCGAAAGAACTGGATTTTGAATCCAGCGCGTCTACCAATTCCGCCACCGAGGCATTTTCCTCTAGCTCGGCTACCTCACGATCCCGATAGTTATCGGGATGGGACCGCCACCGAGGCAAAGGGACTGCAAAGCTAAAAAATATTTTTATTTGGAGGCTTAAAATTCTGCTCGATTATCCTGTATAAGACAAATAAATTCCTAAATTTGCACCTCCTTTAGAAAAAGGGACGCTAAAAAACTAGCGAACAAGCCGTTACGTATGCCATATCAAGTTCCAGAACCAAAAATTTTTGCCTGTTCCCAGAGCACGGTCCTTGGTGAGAAGATCGCCAAGTCCTATGGTGCGGAATTGGGTAAAGTTTTATTCTCACGCTACAGTGACGGAGAGTTTCAGCCATCTTTTGAAGAATCTATAAGAGGCACTCGTATTTTTATCATAGGCTCAACAAATCCAGGTTCTGAGAACTTAATGGAAATGTTGTTGATGATAGATGCTGCAAAAAGAGCTTCGGCAAGACATATTACAGCCGTTATACCATATTTTGGATGGGCACGGCAAGATAGAAAAGACAAACCAAGAGTTCCTATTGCTGCCAAGTTGGTTGCTAAAATGCTGGAGACAGCCGGTGCAACAAGGATCATTACCATGGACCTCCATGCTGATCAGATCCAGGGGTTCTTTGAAAAACCGGTAGATCATTTATTTGCCTCTACCCTCTTTCTTCCATACCTAAAGAAGTTAGGACTTAAGAATTTGACCATTGCTTCTCCAGATATGGGTGGTTCCAAAAGAGCCTATGCCTATTCCAAGGCCTTATCCTGTGATGTGGTTATTTGTTACAAACAGCGGTCCAAGGCTAATACCATCTCGCATATGGAACTTATTGGAGATGTAAAAGATAAGAATGTAGTGTTAGTAGATGATATGGTAGATACGGCAGGAACGCTCACCAAAGCAGCCGACCTGATGATGGAACGCGGCGCTTTGAGCGTACGGGCAATCACTACACATGGCTTACTTTCGGGTGGTGCTTATGAAAAAATAGAAAAGTCGAAACTATTGGAATTAATCATCACTGATTCTATTCCAAGTAAGGCAAATAGCGAAAAAATAAAGGTTTTAAGTTGTGCCGATCTTTTTGCGGATGTTATGCACAGGGTGCATCACAACACCTCCATCGCTTCAAAATTTTTAATGTAGAAATTAATTTAAATATAACTAATGAAGTCAATTACAATTAAAGGATCAGAAAGAGAAAGCGTGGGCAAGAAAGCATCGAAAGCCCTACGTAATGCTGGAATGGTTCCTTGCGTGGTCTACGGAGGGGAAAAACCGCTACACTTTTCAGCAAATGAAATCGCATTCAGAGATTTAGTGTACACTCCAAACGCCCACACAGTTGTGGTTGTTTTAGAAGATGGCAAGAAATTACAGGCCATAATGCAGGACATTCAATTTCATCCAGTAACCGATAAAATATTGCATATCGATTTTTATCAGTTGTTCCCGGATAAGGAATTAACCATGAATATTCCTGTTAAATTGCTAGGAAATTCTCCTGGTGTTAGAAATGGAGGTCGCTTGTTATTTAGAAAAAGACTTTTGGCAATTAAAGCATTGCCAGACAACTTGCCAGATTTCTTTGAAATAGATATTTCAACTTTAACAATTGGGGATAATATTACTGTAGAATCCCTCTTAAATGACAAATTTACCATCCTACACCCGGAAACTACGGTTGTTGTTCAGGTTAAGACAGCTCGTGCTGCCATTGTCGTTGAAGAAGATGAAGAAGAAGGAGATGAAATTGAAGGTGAAGAAGGTGCAGAAGGTGCAGAAGGAGAAGCTACTTCAGCTGAAACTGCAGATGCTGCTACTGAAGCAAAAGAATAAAAATTCTATAATCTTAATGAAAGGCATCCCTGGAATATTTCTCGGGATGCTTTTGTATTTTAGCGGGATGATTCCTCTGCCATGCGATCATTATTAAAATTACTTTTTGGGCGCTCATCGCCCATCCTGAAAGAAGAAGATATCATGAAAAAATATTTGGTAGTTGGTCTGGGAAACATAGGTCCGGAATATGACAATACCCGCCATAACATCGGATTTCAGATACTAGACCGGCTGGCTGAAAAAAACGAAATATCCTTTTCTTCAAATAAATTGGGGGCCACCGCCACCTATAAGATCAAAGGAAGAAGTATTTTGCTCCTAAAGCCATCTACCTTTATGAACAGAAGCGGCAAAGCAGTGCACTATTGGATGGAAAAAGAGAAGATCCCTCAAGAAAATCTGCTGATCATTACCGATGATATAAACCTCACTTTTGGAACCTTGCGTTTAAAACCAAAAGGTAGCGACGGAGGTCATAATGGACTTTCCGATATTCAGAATACTTTACAAACCAATCAGTACAACCGACTTCGATTTGGATTGGGATCTGATTTTCCAAAAGGACGGCAAGTGGAATACGTGCTGGGTAACTGGAATGAGGAAGAGGAAAAGTTACTGACAGAACGTTTAGACAGATGTGGTGTTCTTATAAACTCCTTTGTACTCCAGGGAATGAATATTACGATGAACGAATTCAATAATACCTGATCAGCCAATCACCCTAAAGGAATAGGTCCCAGAATCGGAGGTATTTCCGGCCCTGTCTATGGTAACCACGCGCCAATAGTAGATGGTATCTGTATCCACACTGGCTTTTATGTTTGTAATGTTCAGGGAAGGAGAGGATATTAAAAGTTGAGGATTGGTGACCGTGTCCAAATACACTTCATATGAGTCAATATCATTATCCACATCTGCTCCGGTCCAATCCAAGGTAATTTCATTATTCAGATCACGTTCAACCGATGCCCCGGAATTAGGTGAGATTATCTGAGCCGGGAAAGGTGGAAAGGTGGTTTGTGAGCCTGCATTGTAAAAGAACCAGGCTTCACTAATGGCAATTTCCTGAGTTTCACTATTGCTTGTGGTGATAGTCCATTGATAAGGAACTCCCTTTAAAAGCGGCACTCTAACCGATAGCGCTTCCGTGGGTGCATTTGTGACAGAGGTGTTATTAAGCACATTGGTGAATTTTAGTTGATAGCTGTCTGCATGTTTGGCTGCCAGCCATCTGAATTCTACCTGACTGGTAGTATTATTAAGGCTGATCCCCGTGGTACATTCAGAATTTTGTGTGGGAAAACTAAGCATTGCTGCCTCAGGTGGCTTGGGAGAATCCTTACCACAGGCAAGCATTATTAGGACTAATAGTAAAGTCAGTAGCTTTTTCATCTTTTTATGACTTTAGAAGAATAGTTGATCCCATCACCTATAACGTTCAACAAATAAACCCCGGAAGGTAAGCCGGCAAAATCTATACTGATTGCTTGATCTTTGGGTTGATAGTTATTTGATAGGACTGTCTGACCTAGCATATTAAACACACGCACTTGTACCTGGGATTCTATCGCAGGCAGATAAGCTGCCAACTCATTTACAAACGGATTGGGATAAATAATAGGCTCCGTTCCAATTATGATCACCTCTTCATAAGATCCTTGACAGGGCAGACTACCTGTAACTTTTAATGTATTGATCCCTGCTTTAAGATCTAAAATAAATTGTGATTGTGTGGTTTGCGTGAGTATGCCATTCAATTCAATATTGTATAAAACAGATCCTTTCAGATTAAGAGTAGCCTTCAAACTGGTTTGATCCAAAGCAAGTAATACCGAAAGAGGATCTGGCTCTGTAATGACAAAATCGAAACAGTACTCTTCATAGAAGATAGTGCCATCATTACCATTAATACAAGCAGTATAGGCTCCTGATGACAGGTTCCTTAGTTCAAAAAATGAGGTAAACCCTGTAGAAAGATTAACACCGTTCCCGCTAATATCAATCGTGTAGTTTAGCGCTGATACTGCATCTATCTCTATTTGGCCATCGTTAGATGTGATACAGGATTCACTAGTTAATACGATATTAAAATTATCCTGAGCAAAGCGATAAACAGGACAACCATCAACATTTACTTCCGTATTTGGTGGAGTGCCAAGGCAAAGGTCGTCCCCATCATCAAAGACCCCATCGTTGTCTGCGTCTGGTCTAAGTATTCCTTCCAGGCAAATATCTAATATAAACTCACTGATAAATCCCCCGTCGGACGGGGCAGTATCCTGAACCAAAAGTGTCCACTCTCCAAACGCAGATTCCCCATTAAGGGACGCCAAAGAACCCAGGGGTTTTACTGTTCCACTGATCCCGGGATTTCCGTTGCATATAAAAGGAGCTGCCGCATCATCGAAAACCGCATCAATATTTTCCAGTTGGGAACACGAATTAGAAGTTAGCACTATTTCTGTTCCTGAAGGGGATATTAGTGTAATGATCAGATCCGATAAGAATGAGTGTTCAATTTTGACTCCTACATTGATATCTGCAATTGGCAAATTATCAATAACCATGATAGTTGATGTTACAGTAGGAGTACCCGATGATGATATGGAAACTGGCAGATCCTTTGCGTTTTTTAATCTGCAATTAACCGGTAGTGTTGTAAAACTAAAGGGGGTGCCAAAAGTTCCTGAACCGCATTCGGTTTTAGGCATAATTCTCCAGTAATAGGTGGTCTCTGGAAGCAGGTTTTGGGGCATATAGTTTTTAAAGATCACCGTTGCCGACTCAATAATTGATGTAAAACCAGCATCTGTTGCTATTTCCACATCATAGGCACTATTGATCGCCGACGTATCCCAGGTCAGGTTTGGTTTTAATGCTATATCAATTGCTCCATCCGCAGGACTTAGGAGGGTCACCTCCGGAAAATCCGTGTCAAAAACATTAAGAACAATGGTCACTTCTTTGGTATAAGAAGGTGCGGTACCAATGATCTGAATGGCATAGGCCCCTTCGGTTATTCCAGTAGTATTGGAAATAGTAATATCTACAGGGGTATTATTTGCGGTTGCGGTACCTGGCAAAAAAGAAACCCCTAATCCGGGAGGTACCCCGGTAGTGCTAAAGGTTACCTCTTCATTAAAGCCACCATAAGTTTCGAATATAAATGGTATTACCTTATCTAAAGGTTGACAGACATTAAAGGACAGATCTTCAAATTGAAGTACAAACGGGGCCTCTTCAATAACAAAGTCTGCGCTGTTTACTGCAAAAAAGATATCCTGATACCCCTTTACCATAAATCGGGCTGCAGTGGTGGCCGTTCCAGGCAATAGCACTTCATGCACACCATCATTCGGAGCTTTCTCAGCTAAAAGGATAGGGAAACTCTGTCCCCCGTCTAGGGAGAGATAAATATCTATGAACTGGGCATTTACCGGAGAACTATCTGTATTGGCTACTTCCCAGTTTACTGTCTGTACAGAACCTGCACTATATGTCTCTACAGTAGATTGAGAGCTTACAAGGAAGGGACCTGCGGAATTACTAACCCTCACATTTACAAGATCCGAGCTAACCTGCCCGCCTCCGGGAGCATTATCTCGTACTGTTAAGGCAAAATTTAAATCTCGTTCAATGCTAGAGAGCGTTTCCCAGGCCGAATTAGTAGCCGGATTAGTTTGAGTTAATTCATCGTTAATGACACTAGATAATTTAGGAAAATATCTTTCCGGCTCTGTCGTGGGCGGTAATGATCTAAAATTTGCTCCGCTTGCATTTTGTGGACCAAAAGTGCTTGTGGTTACTACACCATCATCTATTTGCTCCCAGGTATACGTAAGAACATCTCCCGCATCCGGATCTGTAGCTACTCCAGACAACACAAAGGGCGTATTTTTCGGTATGATATAGTTCCCGATAGGAGTAATGACGGGTGGTGAGTTAGAAAATGTCATTTCATCTGCACAATTGGTGGTGGCTATATATTCGGAGATCTGAAGGATACTGAAATAATGGAAATAATCATCCCCGTTAGACTGTACGTTATTTCCTTCTACTATACCTGCATATCCCATAATAGTAGAGCCACTGGCTGGCTCGGCTTGCACGCCTGTTCCTTCCGAATCAAAGGACCAGGTGTGGTTTGCGCCAAACTGATGCCCCAACTCGTGCGATACATAGTCGAGATCATAAATATCTCCTTGGGGGTTTAGTGCTGATGAGAAGGCGCTTCCTTTTTGATTCGTTTGGCAGACAGCACCTATAAATCCGGCATTTCCGTTATTGGTGTCTTCATGAAATAAGTGTCCCACATCGTAGTTCATACTACCAATGACATCATTCAATGTAGTTTGTACTTCAGAATTTAAATTTGATCCATAGGGATCTGTTTCGGGATCTGTATAGATCACAAGATCATCATTGGCGATCAATTCTAAGGTAATGCTGAGATCAGTGATAAAGACCTCATTAACCCTAGTAAGTGTGGCATTGATGGCTGCCAGGGCGTCGGGAACTGTTCCCCCATGGAATTGAGTATACTCCCCGGTTGCAGAAACCGCTATTCTGAACTTCCGTAAGGTTTGGTCATCTATTAATTTTGCCGTTGGTGCTTGATTGGGTGAAATAGGCTTCGCCTCGGTTTCACAAATAAATTTCTCTATTTCTCCAGTTTGCCCTTTTCTGTCATACAATACATAATCTGTTGCATCACGAGAGGCTTTTTCCAGAAAGATTTTTTTCTCATTCCCTTTAAAAATAAACATGGCCTGTACTCCTTTGGGAGACACGCTAAAGCGAACCCTATCTGATTTGTTATTTACACTGTTTCCGGAGAAAGAACGTATTTCCGGATACTTTGCTGTAAGTTCCGGTGAAAAAACGGGTGTCTCCTCCACTTCATAAGTAACCATGTTACCATCTGCATCAGGAAAATTAATTAAGGTATTGCTTTGGGTCCTGGTGGTAAGTTTCCTTAACTCTCGAACTAAAAGCGTTTCTTCCAAAGAAAAAAAACGTACTTTTTGTAAATCCAAACGCTTAAGATCGGAAGATAATAATTCGTCCTTAACCTCTGATGTTTTCCAATATCCGGTTTGAGCCGCAGAGTAAAAGCAGGAAAATAGTATTGATATTGATAAAACAAGACGTAGTTTTGTTAACATTTGGGGGCATTAAAGCGTTAAAAATAAGCCTTTTTATACATTATATGGTTTGGTAACAGTTCAAAGCATTTCTAAATACGATAAAAACCACCCTTCTGTCATTACCATTGGTACTTTTGATGGTGTTCATGTTGGACACAAATTGATCTTAGAACGCCTCATAAATGATGCCAGGATCAATAATCGGGTGTCTGCGGTGCTCACTTTTTTCCCGCATCCGCGTATGGTTCTGCAAAAAGATTCGGACCTGAAACTCCTGAATACTATCGAAGAAAAGAAAAAAATCCTGGAAGACCTCGGTTTAGATTACCTTATTATACAGCCCTTCACCAAAACTTTTTCCAGATTAAGTGCAACTGCCTTTGTAAGGGATTTGTTGGTCAATGCACTCCATGCTAAAAAAGTGATCATAGGATATGACCATCGATTTGGCAGAAATCGGAATGCCAATATTATCGACCTGAAAGCCTTTGGAAATGCGCTCGATTTTGAAGTAGATGAAATCCCCGCCCAGGAAATAGAGGCAGTGGCAGTTAGTTCTACCAAGATCAGAAATGCCTTGTTAGAAGGCGATGTAGCCACCGCCAACACCTATTTGGGTTATTCCTACATGCTCAACGGAGAGATCATAAGGGGGAAAGGTCTGGGTAAAGAATTAGGCTTTCCTACGGCCAACCTTCATATAGAAGAAGCATACAAACTTATTCCGAAGAACGGGGTCTATGTGGTTCAGAGCCGTTTGAAAAACAAGATGGTATATGGGATGATGAATATAGGAACCAATCCCACTGTAGATGGGCAACACCAAAGTATTGAAGTGCACTTTTTCGATTTTGACGAAGACCTCTACCACCAGCTAATACAGGTCAATATTCTTCATTGGATACGGGAGGAACATAAATTCAATTCCCTGGAGGAACTTAAAAAGCAACTTAAGAAAGACAAAAAAACAGCACGTATCCTAATCACCTTATAAATGCTACAGAATTGGCTTTTTAAGAAAGTCGACAACGGGTCGCTTATCATATTCCGGATCTTATTTGGAATCCTTATTAGCCTTGAGAGCTTTGGCGCTATCCTTACCGGTTGGGTGAGAAGAACCTTGATAGAACCCTCTTTTACCTTTTCGTTTATTGGCTTTGAATGGTTACAGCCCCTGCCCGGAAATGGCATGTATTTCTATTTTGTGATCATGGGAATTTTGGGAATTTTTATCGCCATTGGCTTTAAATACCGCTGGAGTATTCTCCTTTTCACCTTGTTATGGAGTGCAGTTTACCTTATGCAAAAGACAGCCTATAACAACCACTATTACTTATTGATACTGATCTCTTTCCTGATGTGTTTTATGCCTGCAAACAGCTATGCCTCGGTAGACAGCAGGTTAGAACCTTCGCTTCGGAGCAATTCTATGCCTGCCTATGTAAATTGGATCATTATATTTCAACTATTAGTAGTCTATACCTATGCCGCTCTTGCAAAACTCTACGGGGACTGGCTAGATCTCTCAATTATCGAGATACTTTTGCGAGGCAAGGCCTCCTACCCTCTTATTGGAGATCTCCTTCAACACGCTTGGGTGCATACTATTATTGGGGCCATGGGCATTCTATTCGACCTGTTGATCATTCCGGCACTACTTTGGAAACCTACCCGCAATTGGGCCTTTGGATTTGCTATTCTCTTTCATCTTTTTAATTCTATCATCTTTCAGATAGGGATCTTCCCATATTTGGCCCTTGCCTTTATTGTGTTCTTTTATCCTCCTGAGGTGATCAAAAAACGCTTTTTAAAGCAAAAGGAGCTTTATACCGGCCAAGAGATAAAAATACCGCCTTATCGAAATTGGATATTGCTGGGCTGTGGTCTTTATTTTATGATTCAACTGGTTCTGCCGGTAAGACACTTATTTATTGCAGACGATGTACTGTGGACAGAGGAAGGACACCGAATGAGCTGGCGAATGATGCTGCGAAGCAGATCTGGCATTGCCCAGTTTGTAGTAGTTAACAAAGATACAGGAGCAAAAATCATCGTACCAACCAATCTCTATCTCTCACCCGAACAGATGGAAAAAGTTACTTGTTACCCAGATTTTATCTGGCAATTTGCCCAGTATTTAAAAAAAGAATACACTGCCCGGGGACAACAGATTTCAGTATTTGCAAAAGCTAAGGTGAGTATAAATGGCAGGCCATTGGCCCCATTCATAGACTCTTCCGTAGACCTCGCTGCTGAGAAATGGGATCATTTCAAGCATCATAAATGGATCTTACCCTCTCCATTAAAAACAAACGAAGAACGCTGAGGAAACCTAGACCTTCCTCATCTGAATTCACCAATTAAGCGTAAATTTGTGCCTTAAATAATGACCAATGCTAGTATTACAGGCTATAAGGGAAAATAAAGAGGCGATCAGCACGGCTCTGAAGAAACGAAATCTGGATGCAGACAGCTTGTTGTCTCAGGTGTTGCAGCTCGATGAAAAGCGAAGATCGCTTCAAACAGCAATGGACGGCACCCTTGCACAATTAAACTCCTTATCGAAAGAAATTGGCACGCTTTACAAAACCGGAAAGGCCCAGGAAGCGAATCTACTAAAAGAAAAGACCACCCGTTTAAAAGAAGACTCCAAGAGCATGGGTGAAGAGTTAAATGCCGTAGTCCTGCAACTAGAGGAGGTCTTATACCTAATCCCCAATGTTCCTAATGAATTGGTGCCCGCAGGTTCATCTGAAGAGGATAATGAAGAAGTATTCAGGGAAGGTGATGTGCCAAAACTTTTGAAAGGAGCACTCCCCCACTGGGAATTGGCCAAGAAATATGACATCATTGATTTTGAACTTGGTGTAAAGATAACAGGGGCAGGATTTCCGGTTTACAAGGGTAAGGGCGCCAAATTACAACGTGCTTTGATCACTTATTTTCTTGACCGAAATACGGCAGCCGGCTATACAGAAATGCAGGTGCCACATTTGGTGAATGCCGCCTCCGGATTTGGAACCGGGCAACTCCCGGATAAAGAAGGGCAGATGTATCATGTGACGGCAGATGATCTATACCTGATACCAACTGCAGAAGTGCCCGTAACAAACATTTTTCGCGATACTATTTTAAATCATCAGGATCTACCTGTATGTTATACCGGATACACCCCTTGTTTCAGGCGAGAAGCGGGGAGTTATGGGGCCCACGTTAGAGGACTTAATCGCTTGCATCAATTCGACAAAGTAGAAATTGTACGTGTAGAGCAACCGGGAAATTCCTATGAGGCCTTAACCGGCATGGTAGAACATGTTAAAGGCATTCTGAGAGAATTAGAACTCCCCTATAGAATTCTCCGTTTGTGTGGGGGTGATCTTGGTTTTACCTCGGCACTAACTTATGATTTTGAAGTGTTTTCCACTGCCCAGGATAGATGGCTCGAAATAAGTTCCGTTTCCAACTTTGAGACCTTTCAGTCTAACCGACTTAAACTCCGGTTCAAGGATGAAAATGGCAAAATACAGTTGGCCCATACACTCAATGGAAGTTCACTGGCCTTACCCAGGGTTTTGGCAGGGATTCTTGAGAATTACCAGACAGAAGAAGGGATCCGCATCCCAAAAGTATTAGTTCCCTATACCGGATTTGATCTTATAGATTAAGATTTCATTGATAGTTTTTCTTCCGGGACTTGGTTACCTTTGAGAAAGTTGCATGATGAAAGGTGTTATTTTATGGTTGTGCTTATTCACTGTTATTTGCAGTTGGGCACAAGACGACTTTTTAGCGAAGCAGTACTTCAACGATGGGGAGTACGAGAAAGCCCTTGTATTTTACGAACGACTGGTAGACCAAAATCCCCGCAGAATGGACTTTGCGGAAAATATGATTCGTTGTTACCAGCAATTGGAATACTATGATAGGGCGGAAACCTTTCTGATGAGCCGCGTCCAATCCGGTAATGCCTTCCCTACCATTTTTATTGAGTTGGGATATAACTTCAGGCTTCAGGAGAATACTGAAAAAGCGACTGAATCCTATAAAAAGGCGTTGGCTGCTATTGAAAAAAATCCAAATTACGGCTATGGCATTGGAGTAGGTTTTCAGCGATTTGCATTGCTAGATTACGCCTTACAAGCCTATGAAAGAGCCATGGAATTAAATCCCCAACTCGATTACAATTTTCAAATAGCTCAAATTTATGGGGAACAGGGGAATATCGAGAAAATGTTTGTCTCCTATCTTCAGCTTCTGGGCAATGGCAAATCAACCATTGGGAACGTAATAGGAAAGATCGGTGATTTTATTTCCGAGGATCCGGAGAATGAGAACAACCGATTGCTGAAAAAAACGATACTGCAAAAAGCACAAAAAGATCCGGATGTCTTATGGAACGAATTGTTAAGTTGGCTCTATGTTCAACAAAAACAATACAACTTCGCTTTTACTCAGGAAAAGGCCATTTACAAAAGATCCGTAGGAGCTTCCTTTGAACGGATAGAAACCTTAGGAAACACTTCTTTAGAAAATGAGGCCGTAGACATTGCTAAGCAGATCTTTGAATATATTGTAAAGAACAGCTCAGAAGCTGTAACCAAACTCAATGCACAGTTACATTTATTAGACATTGATTTGCTCACTGCGGAAAAGAAAGATCTTCCCGGAATTGATGAGCATTACCGGGATCTTTTGGCCACTTATGGCTATCAGGTTCCCACTTTGCAGCTACAGGTTGCCTATGCCAATTTTCTGACCTTCCGGAGAAGCGATTCGGAAAAGGCCATCCCTATCCTTAAAAGATCCCTGGAGCTACCACTGACGAAATACGGAGAAGCCTATATAAAATTGGCCCTTGGCGATATCCTTGTATTCGATCAAAAATTTAATGAGGCCCTTATTTATTTTTCTCAAATTCAAAAAAGTCTCAAAAACGATGTACTGGGCCAGGAAGCAAGGTTTAAAGTAGCACAAACTAGTTTTTATAAGGGAGATTTTGATTGGGCACTAACCCAGTTAAAGGTGCTGCGAGGCTCTACCTCACAACTCATTGCCAATGATGCCATGCAGCTAAGCTTGCTGATCTCAGATAATTCACTGGAAGATTCAACTCAGACCGCATTGAAAAAGTATGCCCGGGCAGATCTTCTAGCTTATCAGAATAAAAATAAAGAAGCCATTGCCGTTTTGGAAGACATTCTACAACAACATAAAGGCGAAAAGATAGAAGACGAAGCGCTATTGAGACAGGCAGAGTTGCTGGTAGCATCTAATGACCTCGAAGGTGCACTGTTTAATTATTTGAAGATCGTAGAGTTCTACGGTGATGATATCCTGGCAGATGATGCACACTTTGCGTTAGCAGAATTATTCCGCTCAAAATTAAATAAGCCGGAAAAAGCAAAGTATCATTATGAGCGCATCTTGTATAATTTTCAGGACAGTTATTACTTTCCACAGGCAAGAAAGAATTTCAGGATTCTGAGGGGCGATACTATTAACTGATCTTTGCACTTATTGACAATAACGCAAGCATATGCTTATATACAATGTTACTATTAATGTAGAAGAAACTGTCAAAGATGCCTGGGTATCCTGGATGGTGAAAACTCATATCCCTGATGTTCTTGCCACCGGTAAATTTTTGGAAGCAACCATGACCAGGGTCCTTGTGGATGAAGAGATGGGGGGTATTACCTATTCAGTACAATACAAAGTAAAGAACCGGGAAACACTCGATCTTTATTATCAAAATGATGCCGAACGATTACGAAATGAAACTATCAAACGTTTTGGGAACTCTCTGGTGGCTTTTAGAACAGAATTAGAAGTGGTCACCATTGAAAAACCTCTTGTCGCCAGCGCTACAGAATACTTGTTTACCTATGGCACATTGCAGGATAAAGAGGTACAGCAAATGGTCTTTTCAAGGATTTTAAAAGGCAACAAGGACCATCTAAAAGAGCATACTATTTCCAAAGAGTTGGTAGGCGGACTCTACCCTACCGTAAGATCATCCCCACAATCAGTAAAGGGAGTTCCTGGTATTGTATATATTATAAGTAAGGACGAACTACAGCGCGTAGATGTCTATGAAGGAGATGCCTATTTTAGAAAAAAAGTAATGCTGAGCTCAGGGACCGAAGCATGGGTATATCTGGGAAAAACCAAATCTTAAGCAAGTTTATACATGGGCAAACGAAAACAGTCTTATTCCCATCCATTTAAGAAAAAAGGCATGCGTTCCAGAGATGAAGGTCCGGTAAAGGCTAAAAAGCATCTTGGGCAACATTTTTTGAAGGACGAGGAAATTGCACAAAAAATTTCAACCACCCTGTCACTTTCCGGTTACGAGGATGTTCTTGAAATTGGCCCTGGTACCGGGGTGCTTACCAAATACCTTTTGATGCAAGATATTAACCTGGTCGCCATGGATTTGGATGCAGATTCTATCGTTTATCTCAATCATAGTTTTCCTTTGGAGCATCCTAAGGTAATGAATAGAAAAGGTAGCTTTAAAGTAGTAGAGGCCGATGTTCTACAGGTAGATCTTCATACCCTATTCGGCGACAAACCCTTTGCCATTATAGGTAATTTCCCTTACAATATCTCTACTCAGATCGTCTTTAAGCTTTTGGAATACAGACAACAGATCCCAGAATTTGCAGGCATGTTCCAAATGGAAGTGGCAAAACGAATTTGTGAAAAAGAAGGCAGTAAAACCTATGGCATACTCTCGGTCTTTGTACAGGCATTTTACGAGGCCGAATACCTTTTTACAGTTCATCCGGAGGTATTTGATCCTCCTCCAAAAGTACAATCGGGAGTTTTAAAACTCACCCGCAAACCGAGCATTGTATTAGACTGCGATGAAGCTTTGTTCTTCAAGGTAGTAAAAACCGCATTTAATCAAAGGCGTAAGACCATAAGGAATAGTTTAAAAATATTCAACCTCTCCCAAAATCTAAAAGAAGATGTTATCTTTGACCAGCGTCCGGAACAGCTGGGTGTAAACGATTTTATATCGTTGACAAGGAAGATAGCAAATGATACCATTTAAACTCACAGAAGAACTATTAGCTGAAATTGTTGAGCTGATCGATGCCAATAAGGATGCAGCCTTGCATACGCTATTGGAAGAGGTTCACTATGCCGATGTGGCGGAGATCACTAATGACCTGAATATAGAGCAAGCCACCTACCTTATTAAGTTGTTAGACAGCGACAAAACTTCGGATGTGCTCACAGAATTGGATGAGGATGTCCGAGAGGCTATTCTCAATAATCTGTCATCCAAAGAGATCGCAGGGGAACTAGAAGAGCTAGATACTGATGATGCTGCGGATATTGTAGCCGAACTTCCCAAGGAGATCGTTCAGGAGGTTATTTCCGAAATTGAGGATAGAGAACACGCCAGGCATATTGTAGATCTGCTGCGTTACGATGAGAATTCTGCGGGTGGACTCATGGCGAAGGAGTTGGTTAAGGTGAACGAAAACTGGACAGTTCTTCGCTGCGTAAAGGAAATGAGGGCCCAGGCAGAAAATGTGACCAGAGTGCATTCCATTTATGTAGTAGATGATGACGAAAAACTGAAAGGCCGTCTTTCACTAAAGGATCTGCTTACAACATCAACTACAAATCCCATCAAAAACGTTTATATCCCCAATGTAGATTCCGTAAATGTCAATGAAAAACCCGAAGAAGTAGCCAAGATCATGTCTAAATACGATCTGGAGGCAATTCCTGTAGTAGACGAAATTGGCAGGCTGGTAGGAAGGATCACGATTGATGACATCGTTGACGTTATAAAGGAAGAGGCTGAAAAAGATTACCAGCTTGCTGCGGGGATCTCCCAGGACGTAGAGGCAGATGACAGCATATGGATCTTAACCCGTGCCCGACTGCCCTGGTTATTTTTAGGTTTGTTAGGTGGACTGGGTGCTGCGGCAATCATGGGAAACTTTGAGGAAATGATCAGTAAACATGCCATTTTGTTTTTCTTTACACCCTTGATCGCTGCTATGGCAGGAAACGTTGGAGTGCAATCTAGTGCCATTATAGTACAGGGATTGGCCTATGATGATCTAAGAGGAAGCATGGGGAACCGATTAATAAAAGAAATGCTACTCGCCTTATTAAATGGGGTTATTTTGGCCTTCGTTTTACTATTTTTTACATGGGTCTGGAAAGGTACTTTTATAACAGCCCTGGCCATTTCGATTTCACTAATAGCGGTAATTGTGGTTGCAGGGATCATTGGTACCTTCACCCCTTTATTCCTTCACAAGCGGGGTATAGATCCTGCAATTGCTACTGGTCCGTTTATTACCACCAGCAATGATATTTTTGGAATCCTTATCTATTTTACCATTGCCAAGGTCTTGCTAGGGATCTGAAAGTCTAAAAAATAACATACCTTGAACATATATCCATCCTGCCGTTGCAAAATGGGATGAAAACTAGTTGTATGAAGGTTAAAGTAGGCGTTGTTCAGGAATATCCTGTATTTTTTGATAAAGAAGGAACTATAGACAAAATAGAAACCCTTCTTTCGGAGAACGCCAAAGAGGCTTATAACCTCATGGTTTTTCCGGAATCTTTTATTCCAGGATATCCCAGAGGCTTCACCTTTGGGGCAACCATTGGAAAACGCAGTGAGGAAGGCAGACATCTTTATGCGGAATACCATAAGAATAGTCTTGATCTGGAAGACGACTCCCTTAAAAGATTGGAAAAACTTTCAAGCGACTATAAGACTTATCTCGTCATAGGCGTTACAGAACGCCAAGTTTCCAATGGAAGTTTGCATTGTTCCATGCTTTATATCTCACCCACAAAAGGTCTGTTAGGAGTGCATCGCAAAATAAAACCTACCGGGACAGAGAGGGTGGTCTGGTCTGAAGCATCCGGTGAGGATCTGGTCACCTATAACACCCGCATCGGAAAACTTGGTGGCCTTATCTGCTGGGAAAATTATATGCCATTGGCACGCATGGCCATGTACCAAAAAGGAATAGAGATCTATATTGCTCCCACCGCAGATGCCAGAGAATCCTGGGTAGCCTCCATGAGACATATTGCCCTGGAAGGCAGGTGTTTTGTATTGGGGTGTAATCAATTTATCACTAAAGACATGTACCCTGAAAAGTACCAGGATCTGTTGACCGAGGAAGCCGATGTTATGTGTCCGGGTGGTAGTGTTATTGTAAGTCCCGGAGGTGTGGTTCTGAAAGGACCCTTATGGAATACAAATGGTATTTTAACGGCAATCCTTGATCTGGAGGATATTTCAAGACAAAAACTCGATTTTGATGTGAACGGACATTATTCTAGACAGGATATTTTTGAATTTAATGTAAAGGACCAGCCTCCTATGCAAAAGGAATAAAAGTAATTAAGGATGGAATCGATCAACCTCAAAAAAAAACACGCGTTGTTTAGTGAAACCTGGCACCCGCATCAGATTGCGGTGGTAGACAATATGCAGGTACTTTTGGCAAAGATACAGGGTGAGTTTGTTTGGCATTCTCATGAAGAGGAAGATGAATTATTTCAAGTCCTGAAAGGTACCTTGTATATGCAATTCAGAGACAAGACGGTAATAGTAAAAGAAGGTGAACTAATTGTGGTGCCTAAAGGTGTGGAACACTGCCCGGCAACCAGGAACAATGAAGAAGTAGAGCTGCTGCTTTTCGAAAAAATCACTACCGCACATACCGGAAAAGTATTGGATAAACGAACACAAACTCACTATCCCAAAATTTAAGGGTTATGAAAGTATTGCATTTAGACACCAACCATCCATTGCTATTGGAGCAATTTGCCGCCCTGGGTTTTGAGAACAGGGAGGAATACAAGGCTGATAAAAATCAAGTAGAAACTATTATCCATGAATATGATGGGATCATCATAAGAAGCAGGTTTAAAATAGACAGAGAATTTCTGGATAAGGCCACTAATTTAAAATTCATCGGCAGGGTTGGTGCCGGATTGGAAAATATTGATGTTGTCTATGCTGAGAAAAAAGGGATCTTTTTAGCTGCTGCTCCGGAAGGGAATAGAAATGCCGTGGGAGAACAAGCCCTTGGCATGCTGCTTTCACTTTTTAATAATTTAAATAAAGCCGATAAAGAGGTTCGCCGTGGTTTATGGGATCGAGAAGGCAACCGCGGCCTGGAATTAGACGGAAAGACCTTAGGGATTATTGGATATGGAAATACGGGAAAGGCCTTTGCTAAAAAAGTACAGGGTTTTGAGGTAGAGGTATTATGCGTTGATATTCTGGAAAATGTTGGCGACAAACATGCAAAACAGGTATCGCTCCAGGAATTACAAAAAAGAGCAGATGTACTAAGCCTTCATGTTCCCCAAACCAACCTCACTACGGGGATGGTCAACACCTCCTTTATTAAAACTTTTGCCAAACCTTTCTGGTTGGTGAACACGGCCAGAGGAAAATGTGTTGTAACGCAAGACCTGGTGAAGGCCTTAAGATCGGGGCTAATACTGGGAGCTGCACTAGATGTATTAGAATACGAGAAAATATCCTTTGAGGATATATTTAGTGATAGGCCAATGCCGCAAGAATTTAACTACCTCATCCATTCAGACAAAGTGCTCTTAACGCCTCATATAGCCGGATGGACTCAAGAAAGCAAGATTAAACTGGCTCAAACTATTGTAGATAAGATTATGGAAAGATTTTGTTAACTTATGGTCCCTTCTTTTTAATAGTGATTTCAGGATCAAACATTAAAATACTATACAATGACATCAGA